>QMOO01000017.1 GCA_003648245.1 Caldisericota bacterium | reverse complement strand
TAACCTTTCTCAGGTAGCAAGAACAAGAGGTATTAAAGTATTGAATGTAAATGAGTTAGCCCATGCTCTAAGAAAAGTAGTTCTTCCAGGAGAGAAACTGCAGGTAAAGATTGTGAAAGAAGGTAAAGAGAGAGCACAGGGTGTAGGTTATCTTGACGATGGAACAATGGTTGTAGTTGAAGAGGGAAAGTACCACATAGGGGAAGTGGTTAATGTAGAGGTTACATCCCTTCTTCAGGGACCTACTGGAACAATGATTTTTGGTGACATTGTAAATGGTAGGAACAGTAATAGTAGGAGGAGGTAAGGGAGAAAGATTCAAAGGGAACAAGGTATTTTTCCCTGTTTCAGGAAAGCCCCTTCTCTTTTATACGCTTATTCCTTTTATAAAACTTAAGGAAGTTTCTCATGTAGTGGTTGTTGTAAAAAAGGAAGATATAGAAAATGCAAGGAAAGTAATAGATCTTGTGAAGAAGTTTGAGAAAAAAATAGAGGTTGTGGAAGGGGGAGAAAGAAGAAGGGATTCTGTTCTCAATGGGCTTAGAGCCTTAAAGAAATATTCTGTAAAGAAAGTTTTAATTCATGATGCTGTAAGACCTCTTGTCTCCACTGATACAATAAGAAGAGTAATATCTGGAATAGAGAAGGATACTGCATGTATACCATGCTCTCCTTTGAGAGAAACTGTAAAGTTTGTAGAAGATGGAAGAGCTATAAAGACTCCTGACAGAAAAACACTTTGTTCTGTTCAAACCCCTGAAGGTTTTCCTTTTCCTCTCATATTAAAAAAGATAGAAGAGTTTGACGAGGATATGTATGACGATGCTATGGCTTTTGAAAAAAATGGACTTTCTGTAAAAACAGTAAAGGGTAATACAGAAAATATAAAGGTAACCTATAGAGAAGATATTCTATTTGTGGAAAGGATCATAAGTGAGTATAAAGATTGGTATAGGGTTTGATTTTCATATCTTTAAAAAAGGTGTACCTCTTATACTTGGAGGCGTAGAGATTCCATATGAGTATGGTCTTGTAAGCGAAACAGATGGTGATATATTGATTCACGCTCTTGTAGATGCACTTCTTGGTGCAACAGGAACGGGGGACATAGGAGAGTTGTTTTGTTCTTCCTGGAAGAACAAAAGTAGTGTAGACATATTAAAAACCACAATAAATATATTAAAGAAAAAGGAAGTTAGGATAATAAACATTGACGCCATCGTTATAATGGAGAAACCAAAAATACTGGATTTTAAAGAAAAGATTAAGGAAAATTTGTCAAAGATAATGGAAATTGATAAAAATCTAATATCAATAAAAGGGAAAACTATGGAAGGGATGGGCGTAATTGGAGAGAAAAAAGGAGCCTCTGCCTTAGTTGTTGTCCTCGTTGAGATTCCTCCTTTTTCTACCCAAAACCTCCAATAGGTGATCCAGATTAAAGGTATTTATAACTTTATTTTCTGAAACAAGAGCTCTTCTTAAGATAAATACACCAAAATTTGATAGAGAGTGAAGCTGGGGAGCAAAATGTGCATCAGAGCCTATTGAAAATAGTACCTCTCTATTTCTCAAATCGTAGGCCATATTTGAATCTATGTCCAATCTATCATTGGTAGCATTTACTTCAATAATTGTTCCTGTCTTTTCGGCTTCCTTAAATATTAAATCGTATCTCATGTTCATTCTTTCCCTCTCACCTATTTTTCTTCCTGTAGGGTGTCCAATTATGCTTACATAGGGATTTCTTATTGCTTTAATCATCCTCTTTGTGTTTATCTCTCTGTCAAGATAAAAACCATAGTGAATGGATGCTATGACAAAATCAAGCTCTCTAAGTGCACTTTCCTGTATATCAAGGGAGCCATCCTGCCTTATATTTACCTCTGCACCGAAAAGAATCTTTATTTCTGGGAACTTTGATTGTAGTTTTCTTACTTCCAGCCGCTCCTTCATTAATCTTTTCTCGTTTAACCCATTAACCACCTTTAAATCCTTTGTGTGATCTGAAATACCTATGTATTTATAACCCATGTCCCTTGCAAAGGATACAATCTCATAAATACTTGAAATTCCATCTGAGTAGTTTGTATGTACATGCAAATCCCCTTTTATATTGAGATTACTCAAAAGCTCCTTTGTATCTAAATATTCCTTCCACCTCTCTCTTACCTCTGGAGGAATGTATTGCATCCCTAAGATATTAAAGATCTCTTTCTCCTCACCTTTTATCCACAGGTAACCTGGAGGAAGAGTCTTGTATCCATAATCTTTCCCTTTACTTACCAAATAGTTACTGAAATTTCTCGGCCCAGTAAAAAACAGAAGTGCCGAACCAAAGTAGTCCTTTGGAACAATAAGTAATTTAATTGGAATTTCACAATCCCCATAAAAAAATTCAATATGGTCTCCTCTGGCTATGAATTTTATTGTGCTTGCATCTCCCTTAAGATTCTTTTTAAACCTGGTAGGATTTTCCACCTCACACACAATATTTAGGTTTGAAACTATCTCCTTTTTTCTTCTTACACTTCCAGCAATTTCAACTCTCTTTGCTCCATAATTAATGAGTATGTCTTTAATGTGTCTGAAGAGAGATTCAGCAGTTGATAGAGAGAATTCTCTTTTTAATTTAAAGTATTTGTTTATATTTTTCTTTATTATCTCCTCACCATTTAACCCTATCTCTTTTACCCTGCTAAGCAAACCTTCCTTTAAAACAGATTCAAGGCCATATATATCAACCACACCAAACCTTTCATAAAGTATCTTTAACGTCCGTCCACCAACCCCGGGAATTCTTGTAAGCTCAAGAAGACTTGGTGGCACATCTCTCAATAAAATTTCAATCTCTTCACTTTTTCCATAAACCACAAGATCTCTTAAAATCTTTTTAAGGTAGGACTTATTCAGAAGATACTTCTCCACCCTCTCAAGAGACTCGGGATTCAGTTCAAAAGGCAGTCCTTCCACAGTCATTGAGAGAATTTTAATATCTGTAATTCTTTTTCTTTCCACTCCTTTAAAGGATAGTACCTTTGCTACCCTTGAGAGTGTCCTGGAAATCTCAAAGTTTGTCAATTTCTTTTTCTTAAACTTCCCGAGAGTTCTTTCTGTACTCGCTTTTCTATTCTATCTATTATTGGAAAGATATCTTTATCTTCAAGTGTCCTCTCCTTTGAAGAAAAGGTGAGCCTGAAGGCAATACTTTTCTTTCCAGATCCTATATTCTCTCCTCTGTAAAGATCAAAGATGTGTATGTCTGAAAGAATCTCCCCACTCTCCTGTTTTATTATCTCCATCAATTTCCCACTAGGAGTGTCCTCAGAAACAACTATTGCTATATCAAAGGTGAGTGGTGGGAATTTAGATATGCTCTCGTATTCCTTTTTATCTTCAAACACATCAAGTAATGTTTCAAAATCTATTGAAAAAGCATAAATTCTTTGAGGGATAGACAACTTCTCAAGGAGAGCTGGATGAATCTCTCCCATCTCACCTATCTTTAAATCCTTCAATTGAATTGTTGCATATCTAAATGGATGAAAGAGTTTGTTAGACCCTGAAACAAGCTTTACTTCATTTATTTTCAATTCCTCAAAAAACTTAGAAGCAATTCCTTTAAGATAGAAAAAATCAAATTCTTTATCTTTTTCCATCCATAAATTCTCTCTAATCTTTCCTGTAATCACTCCCGAAAGTTCCTCTTTTTCTACAAAATCTTTCTCTTTGTAAAAAACTTTCCCTATCTCAAAAAGCATTAGATTCTTGTTGCCCATCTTTATATTCCTATCAACCACCTTTAAAAGCAGAGGAATTAGAGAGGTTCTTAAAACATTCTGATCTGTTCTTAATGGATTAACCACCTCTATGGGCTCTCTCTCAATGGGATACAGGGAAAGATATTGAGAATCTATAAGAGAGAGTGTAATTACCTCATCCATGGAAAGGGAAGTTAAAATATTCACAATCCTTTTTCTAAGTTTCCTTCTCTTATCTGGAGTAAAAACAGAAATTTCAGGAGATGGAAGTGTGTAGGGTAGATTCTCTATTCCTCTATACCTTATGACTTCCTCTATCAAATCTATCTCCTGCGAAATGTCTGGTCTGAAAGGCTTTATAACAAAAGTAGCTTCCTTTTCATTGGTGTTTTTTAACTCAAAACCTCCTCTACGGAGCGAATCTATTATATCTGAATTTGATATATCCACACCTATAATCTTTCTCACCCTCTCAAATCTCACCTTAATCTTCTTCTCCTTTTCTGGCTCTGGATAAAAATCAAATGGTTTCTCATTTAAAGATCCACCAAACATTAAAGATGCTCTCCATCCATTCTCAAGAGCCTTTCTTATATCAACTCCCTTCTCAAATCTAACAGCGGCTTCACTGTTTATTTTTAACTTTCTCTTTGTAACAGAAATTGAGGATGGAAGAAAATTGGCAGATTCAAGGAGTATATTCTTTGTCTCATGACTAACCTCAGTCTCCTTTCCTCCCATAACTCCTGCTATGGCAATGGGTCCCTCCTCATCTGCAATAACAAGCATCCCCTCATCAAGTTCCCTTAACTTATCGTCAAGAGTTCTTATCTTTTCTCCTTTACTTGCCCTTCTTACGATCAACTTTCCATGAATTTTGTCAAGATCAAAGGCATGGAGAGGTTGACCATACTCAAACATTAAGACATTTGTTATATCCACAATATTATTTACAGGTCTTGCACCTATTGTAATAAGTTTCCTTAAAATCTTAAGTGGAGCTTTCCTAACCTTCACATCTCTTATGATAATTCCCACATATCTTGGACACAACTTATCATCTAAAACCTCAATCTCAAAACTCATATCCTTTAAATCAGATGGGATGCTTACGCTTTCGTATTCCTTGACTATCTTTCCAAGCCCCAATCTCTTAAACTCATAAGAGATACCCCACAAAGAGAGACAATCTGCTCTGTTATATGTCTTTATCTCAAATATGGTATCATTAAGCCACAGTGCTTCTCTTAAATCAACACCTACCTCTGTATCATCAGGAAGAATAAAAATACCCTTTTTATCTTCTTCTCCAAGAACCTTGTCGGGAATCCCCATCTCTTTGTAAGATAAAAGCACTGCTTCTGATTTATATCCATTAAACTCCATTGGTTTTATCCTGTAAGGAACAGGTATCTCTTCATCTCCCTTTTTCTCATAGTGGTATATGGTGCCTCCTGGAAGGCAAACCGGGACTTTATCTCCCGGTTTAACATTTTTTGCACCGGTAACTGAAGGATACACTTTTCCAGAAACTTCTATCTCAGCAAAAGAGAGTGCGTCTGATATTTTCTTTATAGATTTTACCTTTCCCACGAAGGCATTGGATAAAAGACTTTTTCTTTCAAAGGTCTCTTCTATCTCAAGACCTCTGTTTAACAAAGTATCTTTTACATCTTCAATGTCTCTTTCAAATCTAAATATTTCGTTAAGCCATCTTCTTGAAACTTTCATTTTCTCTCCTCATTAAAATTGTTTTAGAAATCTTCTGTCGTTCTCAAAGAAAAACCTTATATCCTTTATTCCATACTTGAGCATGGCTATCCTTTCAACTCCCATTCCAAAGGCAAATCCCTGCCATTTTTCAGGATCGTATCCAACATTTTTAAGCACCTTCGGATGAACCATTCCCGCACCAAGGATTTCAATCCATCCAGTATATTTACAGACAGGACATCCCTTTCCACCACAAAAGATACAGCTTACAGCCATTTCAATTCCAGGCTCCACAAATGGGAAGTACGAGAGATAAAATTTCGTTCTCGTATCTTCTCCAAAGATCTTTTTTGCAAAAAGATCAAGAATTCCCATTAAATCTGTCATTGAAGTCTTTTCGTCTATCATAAGACCCTCTATCTGATGAAACATTGGGGAGTGTGTAGCATCAAACGGATCTCTTCTATAACATTTTCCTGGAGATATTATTCTCAAAGGAGGTTTAATTTTTTCCATTGTTCTTATCTGAACTGGAGAGGTATGTGTTCTTAAAAGCAGTCCCCCGGAAAGAAAGAGAGTATCCCACATGTCCCTTGCAGGATGATATTTAGGTATGTTTAGAGCCTCAAAATTGTAATAATCAGATTCTATCTCTGGGCCTTCGTATATGGAAAAACCCATCTTTAAAAAGACATCTTCTATCTCTTCTAAAGTTTGAGTAATTATGTGTTTCTTTCCTACCTCAACAGGATAGCCTGGAAGAGTGATATCAACTCTCTCTTTTTCAAGCTTTTTTTCAAGCTCTTTCTCTCTTAGAGTTTTCTCTAAATCTTTTATTCTAACTTCAATCTCTCCTTTAATTCTGTTAATTGAAATTCCATACTCCTTTCTCTTCTCTTTTGGAACCTCTTTTATCTTATCCATGAGTTCTTTTACTATACCCTTCTTTCCAAGGTATTTAACTCTAAGAATATTCAACTCCTGAAGAGTTTTTACTCTCTTTAGCTCATTATTAAATCTTTCCAGAATCTCCTTTTCCATTGAAAACTCTCCTTTTTGGATTTGCATTTATTATAACTGAAATTGTATAATTATTTCAATGAACGAGAAAAAGATAGATCTTAAATCAATAGGAAAGAATCTGTTTCTATCTTTCCTTTTTACGATTATTGCCATATTTATAATAGTAGCTATAAGTAAAGGTGGAAATTTTTTAAAAACAATACTTGGAATAGAACCTCTTTATTTAATTGTATCCTTCAGTCTGGTTGGTCTGAGCTGGATATTTGAGGCATTAAAGGTAATCTACTCTGCAAAAATTCTTGATATCAACATAACATACACACAGGCTATAAATCTCACCCTTATTGGCAACTTCTTTTCTGCCATAACTCCTTTCCAGACAGGTGGACAGCCATTTCAAATGTATCTACTCAGTAAAAACCACAATGTAGAGTATGGAAAAAGCGCCTTCTTCCTGCTGGTAAAGGATCTTATGACCTTTATAGCAAGGATAAGTTTATTTCTCGCCATCCCCATATTTGTTGTAATATTTCGTCTTAAATGGAACCTCCCAAAATCAGTAAATATTGCTCTTGATATAGGTTTAGCCTTTTACATATTCATATCAATTCTATTGCTTCTTGCATTTCTTAAGACGAGAAAATTTGCAGACTTTATTGAGAGATTAGTTGAAAAACTGCTCCCACCAAAATTATCAAAGAAGGTTAACGACGAGATAGAGAAAAATATACATCTATTTGAAGAAGGAAAAAAGAATTTGAGTAAAGGGAAGATGAAGGAACTATTCATTATCTTCTTCTACAGTCTTCTCTGCTGGCTTACTTCTCTCCTTCTTCCGGTGGTACTTTTAAGAGCTTTAGGTTCAGAATCACCAGCGCTGGAGATAATATTTGTTGCCATTGTGTTTTTTCTATCTGTAGCTTTTACCCCAACGCCAGGCACTTCTGGTGCTGCTGAATTAGGTATCGCTGTATTTTTCTCTGCTTTCCTTCCAAGGCAACCACTGGTTGCCTTCATTCTTCTCTGGAGATTCTTCTACTACTATCTTGGAATAATAATAGGTGGTTCAATAGTGCTTAAGGAATTTTTCCTTAAAAAGAAAAAGAAGAAGAAATGATCACCATAAAGTGTGCAAAGTGCGGAAAAAAATTATTTAGATATATAAAGGTGGGAGAGGGAAGAGTATTAAGATTATACAAAAGTCGCATAGTAAAGGATTTTTCAAAAAGAGACGGGGATATTGTAAAGTGTGAGTGCGGGAATATAATAGGAAAAGATGAAGGAAGGTGGATTAAACTGAGGCAGAGTAGTTTCACATATACAGGCAAAGTAATAAAGTAATCTGTTGTATAATTTAGAAATGATGAAAAAAATACTACTCTTATTATTTTTGTTAGTTTTCTTACTCTCTTCTTGTCAGAAAATAGAAGTGGAGAAAATCATTGTTGGGACTCCAGATGATTTTCCTCCATTTATTTATGAGGAGAATGGTGAACTTGTTGGTTTTGATATAGAGCTTATGGAAATTATATTTAAAAATCTTTCATTGGAACCTGAATACAAAATCATACCCTTTGATGAATCCTTTAACTATCTTAAGGAAGGGAGAGTGAGAATCCTTCTTGGAGGATATCCACTGCAATTCACTTATCCTGAAAATGTCTCCCTCACACTGCCATATTTTGACATCTCCCTTTACATAATCTCAAAAAAAGAGAAGCCAATTTGTTCAGTGGAGGAATTGGAAGATAAAAAAGTAATCCTTTCACTATACACATTTTCTGAAGACATAGTGAGAAAAGTTAAGAATGTGGAAAAGATTCCTTTTGAAGACTTGGCTAAATCTCTTTCAATGATTGAAGAGGGTAAAGCTGACGCACTGATAATAGAAAAACCATTGATGGATATATATGGAGTGGACAAAGAAAAATTTAATACCACAAGAATATACGAACAGGGTTATACAATCGTACTAAAAAGTACTGACACAGAGTTAAGGGAAAAACTCAATGTTGAAATAGGAGAAATACTAAACTCAAAGGAATACAAAAATCTACTTATAAAATGGTTTAAGTCAAAGAACGATTAGAGAATCCAGGGAGTATCAATCTCTGTTACATTTATCTTTTCGTCACCTATTATTACAGTATCCTCTTTTTTAACTACACCTTCAGGTAACATCAATGGAGAATGAACAAAGGCAAGAACCATACCTTTCTCTGGTTCCATTGAACGCTGAGCTACAACTATAGTGGTTATGGGGTCTTCCTCTATAAGTAATCCCACGCCATGAGTGTAGCCAGCTATATAGTAATCAAGTAAATTCAAATCTTTATAAACACCCTCAATTTTTGCCTCTACCACTCTGAACTTCACTCCTATCTCTGTCTCTTTCATAGCAATTTCGTATGCTGCATCCATCGCTTCAATGGCATCCTTTACCCTACCCTCGGGTTTACCCAGAAAGAAACTTCTTGTAATGTTTGCATAATAGTTATTGTAATCTGCTCCAATTACAACAGAAACAAACTTTTCTTTCTCTATGTATACATCCCTGAAAGGCTCAGCATGAATTCTTGGCGTTGCTGAAACATAAACCTGGGGATGCTCGCTTCCATTCCTCATAAGTTCACCGGTTATTTCTCCCACCACCTCAAGCTCACTTTTTCCCTCTTTAATCACATCAAGAGCTTTCTTTATACCCTTAACGGCAATCTCACCGGCAACTTTTATATTCTCAATTTCCCATTCCTCTTTAAGCATCCTTAAACTCATAGTTAGTGGTCTTACATCAACTATGTTTATCTTTGGATTCAAAGCTTTGAAGAGTTCAAAAAACAATAGATAGGAATCCTTCTCAATGGAGTATTCAAACCCAACATTTTTGTATCCATTCTTTCTTATCCATGAGGTAACAAGAGCCATAAGCTGCCCTGTCTTTTGATATTCAAGTACATTCTTTATCCATGATTTTTTCATAAAAAGTTCCTTCTCGTTTTTAACCACAATAACCACTGGATCTCCTTGAGCAGGGATAAGAAGGGAAGGCCTCAGCCACTTAACTCCTGTAAAATATATAAATGTGGACAGCGTTCTTATCACAGAAGCATCTATATCTTTCTCTCTCATAAGTTCTTGAAATCTTCTCACTCTCTCCTCAAAAATACTACCCATACGAACCTCCGAATCTTTTTGTTTAAATTATAACATATTATTCACCTATCCCGACAAGATGAAATACTCTCATAGAATCACCATTCATCTCAAAAGAAAGAGTTAACTCTTTATTTACTGCACTAACCTCCCTTTCTATCTTAAAACACACATTTTTCTTCTTAAGCATTTTTAGCTCTTCCTCTGTTAAATCTTTTACCTTCTTCCCCATCTCTGAGAGAACATACCTTATATTGGAATGTGAATCATCTATTAAGTACTCTGTAAGTTTAAACTTATCTGAAGGAAGATCTTTAAGGAAAAGCTTCGCTTCTTTATTAGATGCCTTTTCTCTCCATTCCTCATTAAAATTATAAACAACAACCCACAATTCATTTTCATTGGAGACGAAGAAACCGTGAAGCTCATCACCAAAATCTGTCCCCTTTAGAGAAAACGCTTCCCCTTCTATATTCTTTAGTACCTCATATCCAAAGTATATTGGAAGTTTAAATTTATATCCTCTTATCTCTATAAAAAAGGGTCTCCATCCATTTATAGGTCTTCCCCACTTGAGAAAAAGCGTGGGTCTTGCATCCTCATTATAGATAAGCCCATCTATCATCTTTACAAGAAATACAGGGAAATACTCACTGCTTGAAGTATACATCTCTCTTTCCCTTTCTCTGGTTATACTTGGTCCCCACTCATCCTCCAGTCTCTCTTTATCCTTCAGCTTCGGATATTCATCTATCATTTCATTAATTCTAATATTCTTTTTTAAAATACCATCAATATTTCCATATGTGTGCCAGCTTATAAAATCAATAGGGCTACCAATCTCCCCTGTTTTATAGTTCCTTTCTCTTGCCACATGTTCAAGGAATCTCTTTAAAAAATCCTCCCTTCCAGCAATACCGGGTCCTCCAACTTTTAACTCATTGTTAACAGATTTCACAGCATCTGCAAAGTAATCATACATTTTAAAGAAGTTCATAAGGCCCTCTTTACTTAGCTCCTTATTCCTTGTACCTCCACCTATGTAGTACTTATCTAAATCGGGTTCATTCCATATCTCAAAATACCAATTTTTAACCTCATCAATTCCGTATCTTTCAACTAAATGATTTGTAAGAGTATAAATTAGATTCCACCACTTGTCGTAGTCATTTGGCCAGTTAATAGCTCCTCCAGAATAGTTCCTTACGATCTCTCCATACGCAAGGGCATCAGGCATAAAATCCATCTCAAGAATTGGTTTAAGTCCAGCATCAAGAAATCTATCAATAACCTCATCCACCCTGCTAAAGTCATACACTGGATTTTTATTCTCATCTTCACTGTACACATTCCCGCCCCATTCTCCATCTGATAAAAGATTGTGGCATCTTATATAGGAAAAATTTAACTTTTTAATCTCACTCCATACATCCGGAGGTGTTTCTTTAATGGTTGTAAGGTAAAAGGGATCATACCCTATGTTCCCCCAAAGAGAAGAAGATATGTAGAAACCTTTACCCTCCTTCTCTGCTAACAGTAAAACCTCATTGTTAATCTTTGGAACGCAACCTGTAAACATGGAAAATATAAATAGAATTAAAATAAATTTTTTCATAAGCTCACCTCCATTTTAGAATACATATTCTAACAAGTTTTGTTTCAGGATAAAAGGCTTGTTTTGGAAATTACAAGAGATAGAGAACTTCCACCATGACCTGCAATTTCCCTCTCGCACTCTCTCATTGTGGCGCCACTTGTATAGACATCATCAACTATAAGTATTCTTTTATCCGTGATTATTTTCTCTGCCCCCAGCTTCAACGTGAATGCACCTAGGGGGTTTCTCAATCTTTCTTGAGTAGAAAGCGTGGTTTGACTTTTAACTTTCTTTACCTTCTCAATAATTGGTAGATACCTTGTATTAAGCTTTTTTGCAACGCCTTTTCCTATTAAAAGGAGATGTTCTGGTATATATGAGAATAAAAATCCCATGGATGGTACAGCTACAACAATGTCAATTCTTTCGTGTTCAATTAGCTTTAAGGATTCCTCTATAAGATAGGGGATTGGAGAAACCTTTCCTCTTTTAATCTCGTTTATAAGTTTTTCACCCTTTAATCTGTAAGTGGTAATAAAGTAAAGAGGGTTTCCCATAAGTGTGTTACTTTTGCCTCTTACAAAAAGACTCTTCTTGCACTCATTGCATATAGCACCTTCGCCTTCCTTTCCACATACGACACACTCATTAATAAACAGAAAAGGAAAAATCTTAGATATGTCCATCTGAGAGAAATTTCAGAAGAAGGGAAAAAGAGTTTCTCTCTCTTTCCATAAATTCCCTCTTTCTTTCACTAATAATTTTCCTTCTCTCCTCCCTTTCCTCAAAAACCTTATTAAATTTATCTATCCATACATCCAGAGACTCATGTGTTTCTATAAAATCTTTAAAACCAACCTCTTTAGAAAGAACTCTAACCTTTAAATCGTATGGAATGGGAAGAAATGGTATCTCGTTCATTATAGAGAAGAGTATCGAGTGATACCTTGTTCCTATTAAAAATTGAGCCTCAGAAAATTTCTCAAGGACAGAGATAGGGTCTTTCATGTGAAAATACGGAAGGTTTAAAGTTTTTGCTATCTCTTTCTCTTCCTCTGAGAAAACAACAAATTCAAAATCATAAGGGACCTTCTCTTTGAGAATAGTTACAAATTTAGTAAATTTCTCAAGATTAAGCTCCCTAAAGTATCTCAAGGAGATAAGGATCTTGTTCTTCCC
>QMOO01000016.1 GCA_003648245.1 Caldisericota bacterium | reverse complement strand
CAGATAAATTTAATGTTATATACAAGAGAACAGATGGAAATTATGGTCTAATAGAGCCTGAGGAATGAATAAAGTAAGTAAATTGGTATTCTTCACCCTTATATTTCTTATAATTCTTACGCTCTCCTATGCTGTAAGTAAGCATTTTATTGCTGGAAAAGAGAAATATTCTTATGTAAAACTTAAAATTGCCATACCCAACATTTATCCTGAAGTGGCAGAGAGTATAAAGGAAGGTGATTACATAATAGATAAACAGGGAAACAGAATCTTTAAAATAGAATCTGTTTTTATAAAACCTGCGGAGCATCCAGTTGAGACATGTGATGGTCGTATTGTTAAAGCGGAGCATCCTATATATAAGAGTGCAATAATTACAGTTAAGACTGTTAAGCCAACTAAATCATTAATAGTTGGTTACAATAGAAGAACTGCAAGGATAGGCGCAAAGCTTGTAATTGAAACGCCCAAAGTAAGATTTGTTGGCGTGGTGCTTAGTGTAGAAAAAGGAGATTAAATGAGACTTTTTAAAAATATATTCAATTCAGAGCAAAAAGAACTTAAGAGGTTAAGAACTATAGTTGAGAAGGTTAACTCTCTTGAAGAGAGTATAAAGGATCTTTCAAACGAGGAACTTGCAAGAAAGACCACCGAATTTAAAAATAGACTTAAAAACGGAGAATCTCTAAATGACATTCTTATGGAAGCCTTTGCAGTTGTAAGAGAGGTTGCAAGAAGAACTGTTGGTATGAGACACTTTGATGTTCAAATAATGGGTGGAGTGGTTCTACATGAGGGAAAGATTGCAGAGATGAAAACTGGTGAAGGAAAGACTCTTGTAGCAACACTCCCAATTTATCTTAATGGATTAACTGGTAAAGGAGTTCACCTTGTAACTGTTAATGACTATCTTGCAAAAAGAGACGCATTATGGATGGGTCCTATATATAGATTTCTCGGTCTTACAGTAGGTGTAATTCAACATGAAACCTCTTTCCTTGTTGAGTGGGATGAGAAGGAAAAATTCAGTGTAAAGCTTGTTCCATGCAGTAGAAGAGAAGCATACCTTGCAGATGTCACATACGGAACAAACAATGAGTTTGGTTTTGATTATCTAAGAGATAATATGGCTGTTTCTCTTGAACAGGTTGTTCAGAGAGAGCTTAACTATGCCATTGTTGATGAGGTTGATTCTATTCTTATTGATGAGGCAAGAACCCCTCTAATCATCTCCGGCCCAAGTGAGAAATCAACTTCTATCTATTATAAATGCGCAAGGATTGCAAAACAATTGAAAAGAGATGTAGATTTTACTGCTGATGATAAAGAGAAGACAGTTGCCTTAACAGAAGAGGGTGTAAAGAAGATAGAGAAGATGCTCGGGATTTCCAATCTCTATGATAGCACAAATGTTGAGCTTGTAAGCCACATAATACAGGCTATAAGAGCTTTAGTTCACTTTAAAAATGAAGTTGATTACATAGTTAAAGATGGCGAAGTAATAATTGTTGATGAGTTTACCGGTAGACTCATGTATGGAAGAAGATATTCAGATGGTCTTCATCAGGCTATTGAAGCAAAAGAAAATCTTAAGGTAAGGGCAGAAAGTCAGACACTTGCCACTATAACTTTTCAGAATTATTTTAAGATGTATAAGAAGTTAGCTGGCATGACAGGTACAGCAAAGACAGAGGAGCAGGAGTTTATTGAGATATATAATCTTCCTGTTGTGGTAATCCCCACCAATAAACCTGTTATAAGGAAAGATTATCCTGATGTGATATATGCCACTGAGAAAACAAAGTTTAAAAAAATTGTGGAGGAGATAAGAGATTGTTATAAGAGAGGACAGCCAGTTCTCGTGGGTACCCGTTCCATTGAGAAATCAGAAAGAATATCAAAGATGCTTAAAAGAGAAGGTATTCCTCATCAGGTTCTCAATGCTAAGTATCATGAAAAAGAGGCTGAAATAATTAAAAAAGCAGGTCAGAAAGGGATGGTTACCATAGCCACAAACATGGCTGGAAGAGGAGTTGATATTGTTCTTGGAGAAGGTGTAACGGAGTTGGGTGGACTCCACATTATTGGAACCGAACGTCACGAATCAAGAAGAATAGATAATCAGCTAAGAGGTAGAGCGGGAAGACAGGGAGATCCAGGTAGCTCAAGATTCTATCTTTCCCTGGAGGATGAGATATTGAGACTCTTTGGAGGAAACTCAATTAAGAGAATAATGGGTATACTTAAAATGGACGAAGAGACACCACTTGAGCACCCAATGTTAACAAGGGCTATAGAGAATGCTCAGAAAAAGGTTGAGGCATATCACTTTGAGATAAGAAAGAACCTCCTTGAATATGATAATGTACTGAATAAGCATAGAGAAGTTATATACAAAGAGAGAAGAAAGATTCTTGAAAAGGCAAATTTAAGAGATGAGTTCCTTGAATTTTTAGAAAAGATGATAACTGACATTGTTGAAGTTCACCTCTCCAAATCTCTGGAAGAACTTGACTATGAAGGGCTTTCAAAATCCTTTGCCGAGCTTACGGGAATACTTATAAAACCTGATGATTTAAAGAAGATAAGTAGAGACGATGTTTTAAATGTACTTCTTGATATTGCCAGAAAGAGATACGAGCAGAAGGAAGAGGAATTAAGAAAACTCTCTCAGGAAAATGAAAGTATTAGAAAACAGTTCGGCGAAGATCCTATGAGGGAGATAGAGAGATACCTTCTTCTAAGGATAATTGATTCCAAATGGAAAGACCATCTTTATGCAATGGACCATCTTAAAGAAGGTATAGGACTTCGTGCATATGGTCAGCAGGATCCATTGATTGCATATCAAATTGAGGGTTTCGAGTTATTCCAGTCAATGCTTCATTCCATAAGGGAAGATTGGATAAGATTTATTTTCAGAGTGGAGTTAAAAAGTGAGCCAAAAGAGAACAGAGCTCAGCGAAGAGCAAGAAAGCATAAAAAGTCTAAAAGAAGAGTTTAATAGTCTTGAAGGATTTAAGGAATCCGGAGATCTTGATAAAAAAATAGAATCTCTTGAGAAAGAGATTTCAAATATCACAGACTGGGGAAGTAATAAGACAAGGGAGGTTTTATCAAAACTCAACACTCTAAAGGAAGAGAAGGAGAAGAAGAGTAAAATTATCTCACTTTTTCAAGAAGTAGACTTTTTACTTGAGTTGTTAAAAGATGAACATGATGAATCTCTTGTTAACGAATTAAAGGACAAAGTTAAGGAACTCAAGGTAGAAATTGAGGAGTATAAAAAGATATTTTTCCTTTCAGGGGAACATGATAAGAGCAATGCCATTGTTTCACTTTCTGCTGGAGCTGGCGGAGTAGATGCTATGGATTGGACACAGATACTCCTTGAGATGTATCTTAAGTGGTTTGAAAAAAAGAGATTTGATTTTAATATTGTAGAGGCTTCTTATGGAGAAGAAGCAGGACTTAAAAGTGCTACAGTTATAGTTAAGGGTGATTATGCCTATGGGCTTTTGAAAGGGGAGAATGGAGTTCATAGATTGGTAAGGATTTCTCCCTTTGATGCTGCGCATAGAAGACACACATCCTTTGCACTTGTAGAAGTTGTACCGGAGATTCCTGAAGAGGAGATAAAGATTAATGAGGATGATTTACGGATTGATGTATTCAGAGCCAGTGGTCATGGAGGACAGTATGTTAACAAGACAGATTCAGCAGTAAGAGTTGTTCATATCCCCACAGGAATAGTTGTTACATGTCAGAGCGAAAGATCCCAGCTCAAAAACAAAGAGACTGCTTTAAAGATACTTTATTCTAAACTGGTTGAATTGAAAAAGATTGAGAAAGAGAAGAAAGTTTATGAACTGAAGGGAGGATTCAAATCCGCTTCCTGGGGGAATCAGGTAAGGAGTTATGTTTTTCATCCGTACACTCTTGTTAAGGATCATAGGACAGGATTTGAAACTGGAAATCTTGAGAAAGTATTAAATGGAGAAATTGATGATTTTATATGGGCTTATCTAAGGAAACTAAAGGATGAGAAGGGAAAGAAGGAAAAAGATAATTAAAATAATAAAAAGAGGAACAGGAATAATTCTCGGGTCTGTTATTCAGGCTCTTGGTATAATACTTTTTCTTGCACCGAACAAAATTGCACCTGGTGGTTTTTCAGGTCTTGCCATAGTTATCCATTATGTAATTCCTCTTCCCATAGGAGCAATATACTTTGCTTTAAATGTCCCCCTTTTTATTCTGGCAGCACGGAAATATGGATTTACCTTTATAGGAACAACTCTCTTTGCAACTACTGCATCTTCCATTGCAATAGATGTCTTAAACCCATATTTCTCACCGCTTACAAACAATCCCCTCCTTGCATCAATATATGGTGGCGTTCTCGTTGGAGTTGGAGTTGGTATAGTTTTTAAAAATTGGGCAAGTACTGGTGGGACAGATCTTCTAGGGCAGCTCCTGTATGATTATCTTGGTCTTTCCTTTGGAACAACCATGCTTATATTTGATACATTAATTGTTGTGCTTGCAGCTTTTGTATTTAAATCTCCAGATTATGCTCTCTATGGTTTTCTTGGTCTGTTTGTTTCAGCAAAAGCTACTGATCTTGTTCAGGAAGGTCTCTCCTATTCAAAATCTGTTTTTATTATCTCCAATTCATATGAAAGAATAAAAATTAGGATAATAAGAGAACTTCACAGAGGAGTTACAGAATTTAAAGTTAAAGGTTCATATACAGGAATAGAGAGAACAGCGCTTCTCTCCGTTGTTCCCCAGAGGCAACTCTCTTCAATAAAAGAGATTATTCACGATGAGGATCCAGATGCCTTTGTTGTGATATTAAATGCTGCACAGGTTATTGGTGAAGGATTTCTACCTATAGAGGAGGCAAAGAGATGAGAATAGAGGTTGATCCTCATATTCACACGATTGCTACAGGCCATGCTTTTTCTACAATTATTGAAAATGCTAAGGTTGCTAAGGAAAGAGGACTTTTGGGTATATGTATTACAGATCACGGACCAGCACGACCCGATAGTCCAAAGATTGATTACTTTAAAATGCTTTACAATTCCTATCTTCCCGAAAAGATAGAGGATATAAAGATCTATACAGGCGTGGAGCTAAATATTTTGTCAAAACACGGAGATATTGATTTACCAGAGTACATCCTTGAAAAACTTGATTTTGTTATTGCTTCATTCCATAACGGTACTCCATACTCTTCAAATTCAATAGTAAAAAACACAGAAGCAATCATAAATACCATTAAGAAACCATATATAGATGGAATTGCTCATCCAGGAGATCCCCATTTTCCATATCCTGTAGAACTTGAAGAGGTGGTAAAGGCAGCAGCTCAGTTTAAGAAAGCCTTAGAAGTAAATAACAATGCGTTGAAAAGAGGGGAGAGGTGGTTTAAGCACTACACAAAATTGACTGAGCTATGTATAAAGTACAAAGCTCCCATTCTCATCTCTTCTGATGCACATTTTTCCTATTATGTGGGAGATTTCTCTCTATCTTTAGAGGTTATCTCGCAGTTTGGGGATGAAGCATATGACTTAATAATAAATAGAACGTTAAGGGGGTTTGAAAAATTTATAGGAAGAGAAGGAGTCTCAACAGATACATTATAATTATAATTATTATTTTTATTGCATCGCTGTCTTTTTATGACTATTCTTATTTTTTCTACCTTTACATGCAAACAGAGGATCTCCCCTTTCCTGCATACCATTTATGGAAGACCAACTCTTCTTTTGTCATAATTGATAGATTGTATTTTGAAAAAGATTATGTTTTTGACTTAAAGATTGGAGTAATAAATCCAAGAAATGGATCAATAGAAATTGAGAAATGGGCTCTTGGAGATAGATTTAGGAATAATGCTAATTTAAGATGGAGAAAACCGGAGAGAAGAGGGAAATTCTACTATCTGTATGGAATTTTGCCAAGAAGAGAATTGTATTTGAAACTTAAGATAAAAACAAATGATATTCCAGGAATAGGTAGTGGATATCTATATTTTGTCCATCTCTACAAGAAGTATTATTTTAAAATTACCCTTGCAACGGTGAGAAAATTTCATTTTAATAGTATAGAAGAAGAATTAATACCGTATATTGCAGGTTATAATTTTGAGTATGGTAGCGTTACAGAAGAAATTTCAGAAAATGGTGGAATTCATCCTCTCGATCCGTTGGTAAGAAATTTTAGTCTTGAGTATGTAGAAAAGTCACCTGAGGAAACTGTTAGATCTCTTATGCAGTTTGTCATGAATGTTTTTAAAAAAGGCATTAATGTAACATACATTGGAGATTATCCAGACTATTATTACCTTGAAAGATTTAAAAAGTATGGTCCTATATGGGGGGTATGTTCTGAGAGGTCACTTGTTCTTGTTAGTTTGCTTAGATCTCTCGGAATTCCTGCAAGAATTGTCTATGCAATAGGATTTCCAGTATCCCATGCTTTTGTGGAAGTTTATGTTAATGATATGTGGGTAAATGTTGATCCATCATATGGTGTGTTTGATGATCCAGATTTTTATTTCGAAGATATTGTAAGGGAACTTTCCACATTGCAAGTTTTCTATGGGGGAGTTAAAGGAGACTTCATTAATAACACAAATGAGCAGTTTGTGAAATACCCCTATCAGGAGAATTTAAATTACAGGTATTTAAAAGATTCTATAACAATAATGGGAATATCAGGGATATTGCTTGGAGAAGACTACCATCTGACGATCAGGGTAAGATGGGCAACAAAAGCAAGTCAACCAAGAATTAAATTTGTCTTTCAAGATGCTGTTACAGGAGAGGATGTTCTCATTGTAAACACTAAAGCTTTACTTTTTAAGTTTTCAGAGGCTAATTTATATGTGAAACTAAAAACGAGAAAGTTTGCCACACATAAAGGGGAGAAATATGTGAGGTTAAAAATTTATCTGGTTAAAGAAGGTGTTCTGGATTATGCGGAGTTTCCTGAGCCAATAAAGCTAAAATGTTTTTCATTTTAGTTATTAATACTGTGCTTTATAAAAGGTTTTTCTTGTTCTTGACAAGAGTACAAAAAGTAGTAAAATAACAGAAAAATAGAAAGGAGGTGAGGAGTACTTTACTTTTTAAAGTAAAGTTCCGAGGAGGTGAAGGAATGAAAAAGATTTTAACTTTAATTCTTGTCTTAGCGTTGATTGTTGGTTTTGTAGGTTTAACAACAAGTTGTAAACCTAAAGAAGGGGGAGAAGAGCAAAAGCCGTCCATTGAAACAAGGAAAATTGTAGCACTTCTTCCTTTAACAGGCGTACTCGGCACTTTTGGTGAAAACAGTAAAGAGACAGCTCTTCTTGCTGCAAAGGATGTAAATTATTGGCTTGAGAGAAATGGAAAAAACTGGAGATTAGAGGTTAGTGTAGAGGACACAGCAACTGATCCAACCACTTCATTGAAGAAGATGAAAGATTGGTATGGTGCTGGTGTTAAGTTCTTTGTTGGACCTATGGCAAGTGGTTCATGCAAGGAGCTTTTAACATATGCAAATTCAAACAAGATTCTCTTTGTTTCTCCATCTTCTACTTCCACAGCTTTATCTATTCCCGATGACTATCTCTTCAGATTCTGCCCAGATGATTTCATTCAGGGACCAGCAATTGCAAGACTTATGTGGGAAGCAGGGATTACCCATGTTATATTTGTATGGAGAGGAGATACCTGGGGAGATGGACTTCAGAATGCAATAGAAACAAGATTTAAAGAACTTGGTGGTAAAGTATATCCACAGAAGTTAAGATACGACCCACAACTTGAAGATTTTCCAAAAGAGGCATCACTTCTTAATAACTATGTTCAAGATCTCATAAATCAGGGAGTTCCTAAGGACAGAATAGGTATCTCTTTGGTTGCATTTGAAGAAAGTGCACCTTTAATGGAGGATGCAGCTCAGTATCCACTTCTTAAAGAGGTTAAATGGTTTGGAAGTGATGGAACAGCTCTCTCAGAGGCATTAAAATCACATAAAGTTTCTGCTCCATTTGCTACCACAACAAACTTCATAAGCACATTCTACGCACCAGGTCGTTCTAAATATCCTCTCTTTGATTATGTCAGAGGGTTTGTCCATATGTTCTTAAACAGAGAAACTGATTCTTACTCCTATGGAACTTATGATATAGTATGGTCCCTTGCTTTAGCAATTGATCAGGTGGGTTATGATCCAGAGAAGGTAAAGGATGTTCTTCCTGAAGTAACAGATAAGAGAACAGAACTCTATGGTGCAAGTGGACATATAGTGCTCAATGAGAATGGCGATAGAGCTTTTGCAGATTATGATTTGTGGCTCATCAACGATAAAGGAGAATGGGAAAAGGTTGGTGTATGGCGTGGTGAAACTGACACCATTGAATGGATGAGAAATCCATATAAATAAGGTAATAGGTTAGGTTGACGCAGAAGAGGGGTAATTCTCTGCCCCTCTTTTATAAATATAAATAAGGAGGAAAGTATGGATTTACTTGTAGCAACCAACCTTACCAAACGTTTTGGAGGATTAATCGCCGTTAATTCAGTTGATCTTGTGGTGAAAGAAAACAGTTTTACTCTCCTTATAGGACCAAATGGAAGCGGAAAGACTACTTTTCTGAATGTATGTACTGGTGTATTAAAACCAGATGGTGGGAGCGTTTATTTTGAGGGAAAGGATATTACGGGACTTCCTCCCAATAAGATATACGATTTCGGTTTGATAAGGACATTCCAGATACCAATTCCCTTTTTAAGCTTGACGATCCTTGATAATGTTATTGCAGCTATGAGGAATCCTGGTGAATATCCTTTTACTGCTTTACTCAAGAGAAAAGAATGGGTAAAGGTAGAAGAAGAAAATATGGAAAAGGCTTTTAGTGTATTGAAAAGAGTTGGTCTTGACAAGATGTGGGAAAAACCAGCTTACTCATTGGGCGGTGCACAACTTAAAATGCTGGAAGTAGCAAGAGCGTTAGCGGCAGGAGCAAAACTAATTGCCCTTGATGAACCGATAGGTGGTGTTGATCCAATATATGCAGATGAGATACTTTCATATCTTAAAGAACTTCAGAAGTCTGGAATTACATTTCTTGTAATAGAGCATAGAATCGATATTATTGCCCCTTATGCTGATTATGCTTATGCCATGAACAGAGGAAACATAATCTCTAAAGGTACTCCAGACGAGGTTTTGAACGATCCTCAAGTTGTAGAGGTTTACATTGGTTAAGGAGGAGATATGCTAAGTATTAAGAATCTTTATTCTGGATATGGAAAGTTAAGAGTTTTGTATGATGTGAATGTGGAGGTACCAAAAAAGGAGATCACGGTAATTGTGGGACCTAACGGAGCAGGCAAAACTACACTTTTAAATAGCATTCTTGGCTTTGCAGATGTTTTTTCAGGGAAAATTTATCTTGATGATAAAGATATGACCGGTACCCCTGCTCATAGAATAGCTCAATTGGGTATATCCTTTGTCCCGCAGCTTGGAAGCGTTTTTGCTAATCTAACATTAAAGGAAAATTTGATTATGGCAGCATATACTCTTCCAAAAAAGGAAGTAGATAAACGAATGGAACAGGTACTTGAGATGTTTCCTATAATTAAAGAGTTTTTCCACAGAAAAGCGGGAACACTTAGCGGTGGAGAGAGAAGGATGCTTTCCATTGGGATGGGACTTATGAGAAATCCAAAGATAATGTTACTTGATGAACCAAGTACGGATCTCGCACCTCTTATAACTAAAGAAGTGATGAGAACAATAAAGAGATTAAGAGATGAGATAGGTCTTACTGTTCTACTTGTGGAGCAGATGGCAAAATTGGCATTGGATATTGGAGATAACGCATACCTCCTTGTAAGTGGACAGATAAAGTTTAAGGGTAAAGCAAAAGAACTGCTTCAACATCCAGAGTTGTCTAAGCTATACCTTGGAATAAAGGAATAAAAGGAGGAGATGAAATGCCAGGATGGTTAGCAAGTGGATTGGTTTACGCAAGTGGTCTTGCATTGACATCTGGGGGAATTACTTTCCTTTATATAACCACAAGAACATTTAACTTTGCACACGCAAGTATGGCAACTTTTGGTTTTTATGTAGTCTATACCTTCGTTGCACTTAAAGGTGGAAATCCCTATATCTATTTCCCCCTTGCATTTCTCTTTGGTTCCCTTCTTGGGATAATTGTATATTTTATCTTAAACAGACCACTTCTTAAAAGAAAAGCAAATGAGATAACACTTATGATGTCAACTCTTGGATATGATCTTATTCTCTTATCCCTTATTCAAATGTACTGCGACTATCTTACGCATACATATAAACTCTACCCAAGAAGGGTTACTATGAGTGTTTATGATATTCAGATTGGAGGTATGAATGCATCCACATATTTTGCTCCAATCACAGCAGTTTTAATAATTACTGCTTTAAGCCTGTTTTTGACAAGAACAAAATTTGGAATTGCTATGCGTGCTACCATAGAAAACACACCTCTCTCTGAGGCATCTGGAATAAATTCTGATAAGGTCTATATGACTTCATGGGTAATAGGTGGTGGTATGGCTTCTCTTGGTGGTGCAGTTCTTGCAATGGCAACAACTGGAAGTCCAGTTCTTGGGATGAACTTAATTGCAAATATGTTTGCTGGTGCAATACTTGGAGGTCTATACAGCATATATGGAGGACTGTTCGGTGGTTTCGTTGTTGGTCTCGCAGAGTATGCAATAGTATATTGGCTTGCAGAAAGTGTAGGAACATGGGTTCTTGGATACAGACTTGCAATACCACTTCTAATAATGGTCGTAACTCTTCTATTCTTCCCAAGAGGTCTTGCTGGCATACAGTGGAGAAGGATTTTTAAATCTTTATCCTCTAAAAAAGGAGAGGCATCATGAAAAAGATATTTAAATTTCTTTTAAGAAGAGATGTTTTGATTGCGCTTCTTGTTGTAATTGCTTTTCTATTTATTCTTCTTTCATCCGGTTTCTCACTGGTCTCTTCAATTCTCATAGATGCTTCTATATTTACAATTATTACCCTTAGTTTGAACCTCGAGACGGGTTTAACAGGTGTTCCACAGTTTGGAAGAGTGATAGCAATTATTGCTGGTGCTTTTGCAGTTGGTGCAATTCCAGGAAGAATCATGGCTCTGTTTATGCACCTTCCAGCAGGAGCAGAATATGCAAACGATTCAGTGAATTATAAGGTAGTACCTGTTATAAATAAACTCTTAGAGACCAGCCCTGCTCTTTCCATTCTTGTATTAATAATGAGTCTCGTGATCGCAGCTATTTTTGGAGCTATTATGGGATGGATTACATCAAGACCAGCAATTAGATTAAAAGAAGCTTATCTTGGAATATCATTGCTTGCTATTGGAGATTTCTTAATGTGGGTTGGTCATAACTGGGAACCCCTTGTTGGTGGTACTACTGCAGTCTTTGTTCCAGATCCATTAAGAGCTTTTGGCGTTAATAGAATGTTAATGGCTCTAATCATGACCGTGGTTCTTGCAGTACTTGCTTATATTATATTGGAGAAACTAACATGGTCTCCATTTGGAAGAACTTTAAAAATGCACAGAGATTCAGATCTTGCAATGAGTGTTTATGGTAAAGACAAGGTAAAAGTTAGAACCAGAAGTTTAGTTATAGGTGCTGCTTTGGCTGCTGTTGCTGGTGGAGCCTATGTTATATATACAGGAACATGCACTGCTATAAGCTTCACCCGTCTTAACTGGACATTTTGGCCATGGGCGTATATGATGCTTGGAGGGATTGGTAGTAATACAGGAGTTCTTCTTGGAGTACTTGCCCTCGCAATAGCAAGATCAATGATAGTTATATACAGGGGAGCTGTCTTTGGCTTCCTTATGGCATGGGGAATTGATCCAATATGGCTTGAATACACTCTCCTTGGTGCAGTTATCATTATAATAATCTTGTTCTTACCTCAAGGTCTTGTTCCGGAAAGAACTGAGACCATTTTACCTCCTGATAGGGTAAAGAGAATATATGAAAAGATTATAAAGAGAGAGTAATTTATTTTAAATATAGTTTTGATAGGTTTTTTCATGTTCCCTGAAGGGGAGAAAGTCAGGTTATATTAAATTTTAAAAATAGGGGCTGGGGTTTGAAATAAAGTTATAAGAATTCTCTATTCCTCTTTTTAGCGATTCTTCAATTGATAAATCTTTGATAATTCCATATATAAATCCAGCAACAAAAAAGTCCCCTGCCCCGGTCGGATTAGTTATTTTTCCTCTTTTCCCATTAATCTCTATAAGAGTCTCTTTGTCCATATATAAAGCTCCCATTTCTCCCCTGGTAATTATTATTCTATTTGTGTGTTTTAAAAGTTTAGTTTTCATCTTGGAAGGATCGCTTTCTTCTGTAAATTCTCGTGCCTCAACCTCGTTCATAAAGACAAAAGAGAAATTTTTCAAAAGATCAAGCACCTTCTCTTTCTTT
>QMOO01000015.1 GCA_003648245.1 Caldisericota bacterium | reverse complement strand
GGGTTGAACATTAGCATGTTCTGCATTGAAAAGCTTCTTTGCTCTTTCTCTTGCCAGCTCCTCAGCAACATCTACAAATTCACATCCGCCGTAGTATCTTTTACCAGGATAACCCTCTGCATACTTATTTGTAAGGGGAGTGCCTAAACTTGATAAAACTGCTTGACTTACAAAATTTTCTGATGCTATAAGTTCGAGATTTTCGTGCTGTCTCTTTACCTCTTTATAAATAGCCTCAAATATCTCTGGGTCTGAATTAAATAAATCTTTTAACATTTTTACCTCCTTTTTGGGTATCATATTTATTTTATACCCTTCTAAAAATTTGTTAAGTGTTAAATAGTTGACATAATAAAAATTTAATAATATATTTATTTTAAATTTATTAATTGAGGAGGTGAGGGAGTAGTGGAGGATAAAGAGATTTATGAAAAAGCAAAAAAGAAAGTTGAAGAATTAAAGGATTTCTATGCACATCTTTTGGTATATGTTCTCGTAAACTTTGTTCTATTTCTTATAAACATGTTTACTTATAGGGGGTACTTATGGTTTCTATGGCCACTTCTTGGTTGGGGAATAGGGATTCTTATGCATGCACTTTCAGTGCTTGATTTTCCTTTCTTTTTTTCTAAGGAGTGGGAAAAGAAAATGATTGAAAAAATTGTTGAAAGGGAGAAAAAGAAACATGGAAAAAGTAGTTGAGGTTAATAATTTAAAGAAATACTACGGAGATATTAAAGCAGTAGATGGTATAAGTTTTGATGTTTATAGAGGTGAAATATTTGGTATGCTTGGTCCAAATGGAGCCGGGAAAACCACAACTATAGAGATAATGGAGGGGTTGAGGATTCAGGATAGCGGAGAAGCAAAAATTTTTGGATTACACAATATACATGATAGAGAGAAAATTAAAATGCATATCGGAGTTCAACTTCAGGAAACCTCCTTTATAGAAAATCTCACAGTTTGCGAAACGGTAAAATTATTTAGAAATCTATACAACAAAGTAGGAGATGAAGCTCATCTTATCTCCACTTTTTTTCTCGAAGACAAAAAGAATTCTTTGATAAAAACTCTATCTGGAGGGCAAAAGCAGAGGTTATCTATTCTTCTATCTCTTATAAATGATCCAGATACTATCTTTCTTGACGAACCCACAACTGGTTTGGACCCACAGGCAAGAAGAAACATATGGGAGATAATTATTGATTTAAAAAGAAATGGTAAAACCATATTCTTAACCACGCATTACATGGAAGAAGCAGAGAAACTGTGTGATAGAGTCCTGATAATCGATCATGGAAAAGTTATTGCTTTAGATTCACCAGAAAGACTTATAAAAGAAAATTTTGAGGAGACCCCTGTGGACATAAAATTTACTCAAAGTATAGAATCGTTAATGTTTGATAATTTAAACTTTGTATCAAGAACTTTAAAAGAAGAAGATGTTATAACAGTATACATGAAGAATTTTGAAGAGAATCTCCCCTCTCTTTTGAATTTCATAAATTTAAGGGGCCTTAAGATGAAAGAAATGAAAATAAGGAAGCCAACCCTTGAAGATGTTTTTCTTAAATTAACGGGAAGGAGGATAAGAGAATGAATGCACATAGAGTTTTCTCTACATTCATTGCCCTGCTCAAGAATTTAATGAGAGATAAGATGGCAATATTCTGGTTTATGATATTCCCTGTATTAATCATAATTTTGTTCTCCTCTATATTCGGGGGAGGGGGTGGAAATCCGGTAAATTTTGACATCGCAGTAATTGAAAAGGATGTTCCAAAGAATTTAAGTTTTCTACCAGATGTATTTGAAAACGCAGATAATTTTAATATTGTGAAGTTAGATCTTAAGAAGGCAATTAAAAAATTAAAGGAAGGGAACCTATCGGCAGTAATCGTGATTGATGGAGAAACTCTTGAAGTCTATTATAACAACTCTGATCCCACTATTTCATCTATGGTTCCTTATATGATAAATGGAATAGTCAAAGAGATAAACATCTATCTGTCAGGAATGGAGATTCCAAAAATAGTAAAAACAAAATCCATACCAATTGAAGCAGAAAATTTTGGATTTATAGACTTCTATATCCCGGGTATTATAGCAATGGCTTTAATGCAATTGGGAGTTTTCTCAGCAGAACTTATGGCGAGCCTAAAGGAAAGGAAAATATTGAGAAGATTCCTTCTTACTCCTCTTAAGAAGGGAGAATTTATAGTCTCATTTTCCCTTACAAGGATAATAGTAGCAGTGGGACAGGTTCTAATAATGATAGCATTGGGACATTTCGTATATAAAATGAATATAAATATGAACTTCCCATTGTTTGTGTGTTTCTTCCTTCTTGGAATAATCCTCTTTTCCTTTATGGGAGTACTTGTGGGTGGTATTTCTAAAAGCGTTGAAAGCGCCAATGGCCTGGCTCAGTTAATCAACTTCCCGATGATGTTCCTCTCTGGAATTTTCTTTACAGCATCATTCTATCCGTCTTTCCTTCAACCGGTTATAAAAGCTCTTCCTCTTACATATCTTGGCAATGCCATGAGAAATGTAATTATAAAAAACGCTTCCTTCTCTGCCGTTAAATTAGACTTTTTCGTTCTTTTAATATGGACTGTAGTAGTAACTGCTGTAGCTCTAAGACTCTTTAGATGGGAGTGAGTTCTCCTCTTTCTTTATCAAACTCCAATGATATAGATATAAAGGTGCACCCACTATAAGTAAAGCTATCTCCCTTGAAAGTTCATTCTCTACATATGGAAGGTATCCTTTTTTCTGACTCTCCTGCCACTTTTTATAATCTTCTTCCCACTGCTTTAAAATCTCTTTATCCTGTTCGGTAAGCTCTTCACTCTCCTTTAAAGTACCAACTTTTTCCAGAAAATAAGGTTCAGGTGGTCTCTTCAAGTATCCGTACTTATACTGCAATGCATCTCTAAAAATCGTAAGTTGAAGACCCAGATTTATAAAACCTACAGCGCCTATTATCACAAGGATTAACCCTACCATAGAAAACAGATAAAGATAAATCTTTCTTAAATTAATCTTACTCATAGAACCTCCTTTTAATTTTGAGGAAACCAGGGTTTAAATGTTCATTTAAATATTCTTTAATGCCTGATCAAGGTCCCATATAAGATCATCTACATCTTCTATACCCACTGATAATCTTATAAAACCTGGTCCAACTCCTATCTTTTCTCTCTCCTCTTTGGTAAGCGAGGCATGAGATGTGTTAAAAGGCATACTTACAAGACTCTCTACTCCACCAAGGCTGGTTGCCTCTTTTATAATTTTAAGATTTCTCATAAACTTAAGTCCATCCTCATCATCCCCTTTTATTTCAAAGCTAACCATGCCTCCGCCACCCTTTGTAAGGTATTTTACACTGGAAAACACATAGGGGTAATTATCAAGGGTCGGGTATATTACATTTCTTACCTTTTCATGCGTTGAAAGAAACGTTGCAATTCTTAAGGCGTTTACATTATGTCTTTCCATCCTTAAAGAAAGGGTTTTAAGTCCCCTCTCAAGAAGAAATGAGGAAACTGGATCCATTGAGCCACCATACCTTATCATTCTCTCCCAGATCATATCCATGTAATTCTTACTCCCAACTACTACTCCACCTACAACATCACTATGGCCGTTCAAATACTTGGTCACAGAATGTATCTCTATATCAACACCTCTATCCAGTGGCGTTAGGTTATAGGGAGTTAAAAAGGTGTTATCCACAACAACTGGTACCCCAAGTTCTTCACCTATTTTTACAACTTCGTCCACATCGAGAATTTTTAAAAGAGGATTTGATAGTGTCTCAAAGTACAACAATTTTGTTTTCTCGGTAGCTACCCTTTTTATCTCTTCAGGTTTTGTTTGATCCACATACTTTACAACTATTCCAAATTTAGGGAGTTCGTTCTTTATAAAAGATTGGGTTCCCCCATAAAGATCCAGCGTAGTTATTATTTCATCACCTGCTTCAAGAAATGTAAGAAGTGTTGTGGAGATAGCTGCCATCCCCGAAGAGAAAAGAATGGCATCCTCGCCATTACACAATTCTCTAATTTTTTCTTCCACAGCCCTTCTTGTAGGATTACCATATCTTGAATATATCCATGTCTCTCTGGCCTTTCCATCAAGAATCTTCTTATAATCCTCATCGCTTAAAAGGAAGGTTGAACTTTGAAATATTGGTGTATTAACAGCTCCTGTCTCCTTATCAATATACTCACCTGAATGAATGCACTTTGTAGAAAATTTAATCTTCCTATCCATAAAAACCTCCTTGTATCTATATTATCACTACTTAAGAATCCTTAAAACCCCATAGAGAAAGCATGTCTTTCCACTTGTCAACAGTAACTATACCGCCAGTTGCTCTTTCATGACCAAAACCAAGATCTTCATCAAGACTGGGCTCTGTATATTTTCTTAAGAAGGAAAGAACAGATGTGGAAAGACTGGTTCTCATGGAAAAGGCAACTCTTCCATCAATATAACCATGATTTGCACATACAACTATATAGTTCTTAAGCACATTTCTCCATATCTGAGCAATTATTGGATGTATAAGATATTTAGAATTAATCTCTATCAAAGCAAGGGACTGAGAAAACTTCGGTCTTATCCTTTTCCACTTATCTACCTCTTCTTTTACTCTTTTTCTATACGTTTCAAGTAAGTTCTTTTCTTCTGTTTCAATTAAAAGGTCAGAAAACTTATTGGCATTCATGAGATATTTTGTAGATGTTTTAATATTAAATTCAGGAATCCTCCTTGCAGCATTAACAAGAGATGCAACATAACTTACCCACTTCTTCTTATACTTTTTAAGAATTTCATCATACAGAGGTACGTCTTTAACCCCTGTACCAAAATCCCCTGCTTCCCCTATGGCTCCTAAAAAATCTTTGGGAGAAAAATCAATATTGTTAAATAAAAGAAAGGAGAGGTAAGCTGCGGAAATGTATGGTGGTGGTGGAAAGGAAGTAAACAGAACTCCATTCTCAACCACACCTTCTGGTTTATGGTGGTCAATAATTATCACCTTCTCCACACCTTCAAAATTTCTCTTATAAGAGCCAAGATCTACAATAAAAACCACATCTGGCTTTTTCTCAAGCACTCTACTTATAGCTGAATCTGAAAAACCGTTCTCTCCTTTTTCTGGATACAACAAATCTGTTACATTAAAACCGTTTTCCTTGAGTGTTTTATACACAAGAACACCTGCACTCACTCCATCAGCATCTACATGAGAAAAAATAACTATTTTTTTATTCTTTCCGATATTTTTAATTTCTTTTTCAAAGTTTGTTGAAACTCTTTTAAAATCGATCATATTATAATTATTATATGAGAGAAATGAGAGAATTTAAAGTTTATTATAGAGAGGAACACAGAGAAAAACTAAAAGAAACAGTAACATCAGATATCTGTTTTTTCTGCGACGCACCGTGCTGTAAGGAGAATTTTGTTCCATTAACAGAAGAAGAAGTAAGAAGCGGTGCATATGAAATGGAATTTAAAAGATGGCTTGATCCTAAAACTGGAAGAATGAGGTCTGGCTGGGTTTTGAAGAGAAAACCTGATGGCAGCTGTATGTATCTTACAAAATTCAATCTATGTTCTATATGGAAGAGAAGGCCCCTTGCATGCAGGTTATATGCCTGTGATAAAATAAGAAAGGGAAAGGAGAAAAGGAATGAAAACAAAGATGGTAGTCTTAGTAGACAATGAGAAGGGGGATGGACTTATAGCTTCCTGGGGTCTCTCCATATACATAGAGAGAAATGATTTTAAACTCCTCTTTGATACAGGGGATAACCCAGAAGTTCTGATTAAAAACGCAGAAAAATTAGATATAGACCTCTCAAAAATTGATACTCTTGTCTTTTCTCACAACCACTATGACCACACAGGTGGATTTCCATATATAGGGAACATAACAGATAGAATCCCAGTTTATATACCTGAAAAAGGTATGACAAAGGCAGTAGAAGGATATGGTTTAAAACCAATATATGTTAAAGGTACTCTGAAAATACATCCCAACTTCACATTGTATAAATTTGAAGGTCCCATCCCTGAACAATCCCTGATAGCTGAAAGTAACGGAAGGAATTTTCTTGTTGTTGGATGTTCCCATCCAAAAATAGAGAATATGCTTGTAGAGATTATCCAAAAAATGGGTATAGGGATATTTGGTATTATTGGAGGCTTTCACCTTTATACAGAAACTTTGGAGAGATTCAAAAGAATAAAAGAGATCTTTGTTAAAATGGGAGTAAAGGAAATCTATCCAATTCACTGCACAGGAAAATCTGCAAGGGAATTTTTCAGTAAAGAACTAAAAGGAATCTATAAAGGAGGGAAAGGAGGAACAAGAATTGAGTTTTAAAGATACAAAGATATTTAAGAGTCTCAAAAAAACTGCACATGGAATTTATAACAGAATTATCTCCACACCATTATTTCAAAAAATGGAAGTGGAACCTGTAACAGAGGATGATTTTCTTCCTCACAATAAACATGTGATTGAATGGTGGTATTTCACTGGTTTTTTAAATAAAAGATTTGGTTTTGAGGTAACGTTCTTTAAAGTAAATGTTCCTCCAAAAAATTTTATACTGATTAACCCTTCTCTTAATACATGCATAAGTCACTTTGCAATTACAGACGTGGAGGAGAATAAATTTTTTTACTCTGAAAGAATCAGGCAGTCAATTCTTATGTGGGAGAAAAAGGAGCTCCTGTTAAGAAATGGGGCATGGATACTGGAAAGTGACGGAAGCGTATATCATATATATGTGGTTTCAAAAGAGATCTCGTTAGATTTATATATGAAACCCACTTCAAAAATGGTCCTTCATGGAGACAGGGGGCTGATAAAATTAGGAAATGCCGGATATTCTTATTACTATACCTATCCCTCCATGGAGACAGAGGGGTATATAAAAAGAAAAGGTAGACTCTTCAAGGTAAAAGGAGAAACCTGGCATGATCATCAGTGGGGAAATTTTAAAGTAGAGCCAGCATGGGACTGGTTTAGTATCAGACTAACTGATAAAACATATCTTATGGCTTTTAATCTGTGGGATGCAAAGAGAAAAAAACTGGTAATCCAATATGCAAGCCTTACAAAGGGAGATTTTATTAAAAAATTTGATAAGTTTGATTTCAAAGTGCTTGATAAGGACTTCCTGTCTGGTAAAAAGCGATATCCAGAGATATGGGAACTAAGCATTGAGGAGGAAGAAATTAATTTTGTTATTGAGGCAATGGTGAAAAATCAGGAAGTCAACTCTATAATAACTCCAGATTATTATGAAGGAATATGCAAGGTAAAGGGAAAAATAAAAGAAAAAGATGTAGAAGGAATTGCGTATGTTGAAATAACCGGATATTACTAAAGAAGTTTATTTTTGTTTATTTCAAGATGAAACTCACAACCTAAAACCTTTGCAGCCTGTCTGCAAAGGAGCATTCTTGAGAGAAATATCTCAAAGTACTCCATTGGCTTTGAGATTTCAGTATCTATCGTTAATTCAAGTGTTATCTCTTTATTTTTTTCATCAACTCTAAGGAATGATTTTTCCACAGCATAGTTTACTCTATCATGAATATCAAAATTTTCGGGTTTAGCTCTCACTCTTGATCTATGAGCATCAGATTTATCAGCAAGAACAACTGCAGCGGTAATAGGTGTCGCAACGAAGCCTGTTTTCTCATCATGGTTTGCTATAGCTTCAATAACCTCTCCTATGTCCTCTGGAGGGAAACCAAGATCTTTTAAAATATCCATGGCTATTAAAGCCCCACTTACTGTATGCGTGTCTCTCCCCAGAAAGTTCCCTATATCGTGAAGATATGCTGCAATCTTTGCAAGTTCTATTTCTCTCTCAGAATATCCCAGTCTCTCAAGAATGTTCTCTGCAATCTCTGAAACAAGAGATGTATGTCTGAATCCGTGCTCAGTATAACCGAGAGATTCAAGATACTTGTCCGCCATAGCTATAAATGTTTTTACTTTGGGATGATTCTTCACTTGTTCAAATCTCTTATACTTTGTCTCTTTCATATTAAAACTCCTCTATTAGCATACTTTCCCTTTGATATGAGAGAAGCACAGCATTGGGTAAATTGGAAAGGTAATCTTCTATCTTTGAAAGAGTAGAATCCAGTTCTCTCTCACTTGAATTTAAAGTAACAAAGTAGAACCTTGCCCTTTCTGCCCTTTCATCCTTTCTTTCTTCAGCAATGGCTATATTGTATCTGCTTTTCAACCTTGTAATTACAGATAGAACAACTTTCCTTTTATCCTTTAGTGTTTTAGACCCAGGAATTCCAAGCTCAAATTCTACAACGGTGAAAAACATCTCAGGAACCTTTTTCTTTTATTTCAAAAACTTCTACTATGTCGCCTTCTGATATATCCTTAACTCCTTCTACTCTCAATCCACATTCATATCCTTCGTTCACTTCTTTAACATCTTCTTTAAATCTCTTGAGAGACGAAATTTTACCTTCTCCAACAAGTTCTCCGTTCCTTAAAACTCTAGCATTCATATCTCTTACAATCTTTCCCTCTCTTACTATGCAACCAGCGACAAGTCCAAGTCCCTTTATCTTAAATATTCTCTTTACCTCTGCCTTGCCCACAATTATTTCCACAAGCTCTGGTTTTATCATTCCTTTTATAAACTTTATAAGCCACTCCTGCAAATCATATATCAGGTCAAAGAGGAATATTTTTACTCTTCCCCTTTCTGGCATTTTCTTTACTCCAGGTCCTTCCTTGGTACTAAATCCAAGTATTATAGCACCTGATGCAACAGCAAGAAGAACATCAGATTCATTAATTCTTCCAACACCAGTATGAATTATTTCCACCTTTATTTCACCAGAATCTATAGACTCAATAACAGATTTTACTGCTTCAAGAGAGCCAAATGTATCTGCCTTCAATATAATCTTGAGTTTTTTCTCTTCCTCAAGTTTCTCAAAAAGTTCCTCAATGGATATTGGTCTCTTTTGTTCCTTTTTAACTTCCTTTTTCTCTTCCTCAATCTTTTCTATCTTCTCTTTTATTATCTTCTCTGAATCATATTGAATTATGAGATCACCTGGTACTGGAGTATTCTTGAGTCCCATTATTTCAACGGCACTTACAGATTCTACAATCTTTGCCTGTTTCACACTTGGAGTAGTCATCATCCTTATTTTTCCGTATGTATCTCCTGCCATAACCCAGTCTCCCACCTTAAGTTCACCTGCTTGAAGAATAAAACTTGCAGTTGGTCCAATCTTTGGGTCAAGTCTTGCCTCAATTATTGTTCCGCCTGCTCTCTTTTCATTAGATTTTGAAAGTTCTTCTAGCTCCGCTACAAGCACTATATGTTCTAAAAGATCATCCAATCCAATTCCATTCTTGGCAGATGTATTTACATAAAGCGTTTCTCCTCCCCATTCCTCAGGTAATAGATCATAATTGGAGAGCTGCTTTTTAACCCTCTCAGGGTCAGCTCCCTCTTTATCAATCTTATTTATGGCAACAATTATTGGTACCTTTGCTTCCTTGGCATGATTTATTGCCTCCACCGTCTGTTCTTTTACTCCTTCGTCTGCTGCTACCACAAGAACAACTATATCTGTAACAATCGCCCCTCTTATCCTCATTTCAGTGAAAGCCTCGTGTCCTGGTGTATCAATAAAAATAATTTTCTTTCCATTATGAACGACTTCGGAGGCTCCTATCTTCTGTGTAATTCCTCCCTTTTCTCTCACTGCAATGTTTGTTTTCCTTATTGCATCAAGAAGGGTGGTCTTACCGTGATCAATATGCCCCATAACTGTAACCACAGGTGGTCTAGGTTTGAACTCTTCAGGAAGAGGTGGGAGTGTTTCAGTAAGCGGTTTACCAAAAGAGTTCGCTATCCTTGCAGCAATAGGAAACGGTATTTCATCATATTTGTTTGTCCTAACAAGCCCCCACTTTAGCACATAGGGAATAAGCCTTTTTAAAGGGATATTCAGATGAGTAATGAGTTCCTCTAATTTTATCTTCCCTTTCCTCTCCTTCTCTCTTCTTTCTCTCTCCTCCTTATCTTTAAGAACCAATTCCTTTACAACATTTGCAGTTTCTTCATCTATGGTGGAGAGATTTCCTTTTACTTTTACTCCAAGTTCATCAAGATATTTTATAAGCTCTGTAGTCGATATACCTATCTCTTTAGCTACACTAAATACTCTTAGTTTTTTCATCCTTCACCTCTTTTATATAAGTTAACATTTCTTTTTTCAACTTCTCTTTAATCTCTTTGTTAATAGAATCTACTCTCAAGGATTTTTCCAGTTTTCTTTTCCTGAATACCTTCTCTATACACTCCCTTCTTTTACATATATAAGCACTTCTCCCAAACTCTCTAAAGCCTGGGTCAAACACTAATTCTCCGTCTTTTTTTCTAACTATTCTAAAAAACTCTTCTCTATCACCAACTCTTCTACAAACAACACATCTTCTTAAGATTTTTCTTCGAGACATCTAAGTTCCAGTATATAACCTGTGAGTTTGGAGGCAAGCTTCACATTTATACCTTCTTTGCCAATGGCAAGAGGCACTTGATCTGAGGAAACATAAACAATCGCTCTCTTATCTTTTATCTGGACTTTCTCTACTTTTGCAGGAGAAAGAGCATATTTTATATACTCCTCTGGAACATCAGACCACCTCACTATATCTATCTTCTCACCCGAGAGTTCTTTTGATATGCTTGTTATTCTAACACCTTTAGTTCCTATACATGCACCAACAGGATCAACATCTGGCTTGTAGGAATGAACTGCAACTTTTGCCCTCTCACCAGGCTCTCTTATGATTCCTTTGATTTCCACTATCCCATCCATTATCTCTGGTATTTCTTTCTCAAGGAGAAGTTTCAGTAGTTCTGGAGATGTGCGGGATAGAATTATATCTGGTCCTTTTGGGGTTTTTATAACATCTTCTACATAAACCTTTAATTCCTTACCCTTTGTATACTTCTCTTTGGGAATTACAAAGCTTGGGGGTATTCTTCCTTCCACATCATCTATCTTTACAAAGATTGTCCTTCCTATTATTCTGGATACTTTTCCTGGAATTACAGTGCCCTTTTTGTCTTTATACTGCTCATATAAAACCTCTCTCTCGAGATGAACAATTTTCTGTATTAAAACTTGCTTTGCTACCTGCATGGCTACAAAACCTAATTTCTCTGGAAGAATCTCCATATCAATTATTTCATCCACCTTAACATCTTTCTTAATTTTCTGTGCATCTTTTAAAGAAATCTCTCCCTTCTTCTCAGCCTTTTCAACAACATGCATCTTTGTAAAAATTTTTATCTCTCCTGTCTCTGGATTTATATAAACATGTATATTTCCACTACCAGGAAATTTCTTTCTATAAGCAATACTTATAGCGTCCTCAAGAACTTTGAGGACTTTTTCCTTTGGTATTCCTTTTGTTTTTTCTAGTTCCTCTATTGCCTTAATAAGTTCAGACGGCACTTTTCCTCCTTCTAATTCTCTTGAACAATTATAACACAGGTTATTTTACTACCAAAATAGTTTTAATAAAGAAAGACTTCACCTCTCCTATAATCTGAAGAATACCTTTTCAGCAGAATTTTTAATAATTACTTTGGTTCCCCCTCCTTCACCTACAGTTTTTATCATCATCCTGGGATTCACAACCTTTATACCAGCAACAAGCGTAAATCCTCTTTTTTTGAAAACCTCTTTAACCATTGGAGTTGTAGGACCTGAAATAATCTTCTCTCTTGCCCTTGTAGGAAGTGAGACTATATCATCAATGGAGAAATTCTCTAAGGTAACACCTGTTAATATAAGTATGTCTGTCTCTAAAAGAACCTTCTTCAAATCCTCCTCCAACCTTAAGAATTTCCTGAACTCCTCCCTAACCTCTCCCCTTTCAAAAAGGTTTATGTTGACTTTTCTCTTTGAAAGCTCCTTTATAAAAGGACCTATTGCTCCGATTAAAGTTATCGTATCTCCATCTCTTATAGAGACTGCATCTAAAGCATCTCCTATAGTTATATCTTCCTTTAGGGTAGAGCTTATAAGCGCGTTAAGGATTGAAAAACCAAAACTTCTCTCAAAGGGATTTTCAGAAAAGATGAGTTTGGGAAGCTCCTTTTTAGCATTAATCTTAGTTAAAAAACCTGCCCTATCCACAGGATGAATATGGAGCTTCTCTCTTACTATCCATGCAATACCTGCATAACCATTTGACAATATTGCCCCAGAATACACAGCACCAATACGAGCGTCAACTATATTTATATCCTCAAGAGGAATTTCCTTATATACAAAATCTAATATTTCATCAATTATTCTACTCATTTTATGAATCTCGGGATTTTTGTGTCTTTCATAGTTAAAAGTCCCGGTTCTTCATCTAAAACAATTGGTATCATGTTAACTGCTATGGAAATGGTTCCAACTCCACCCTTTATCTCTGGTTTATTCACAAAATTTATTGGTGGTTCTCCATCTATTTTTATGTAATCTCCTGTTTCAATTCCTTCAAGGTGCGG
>QMOO01000014.1 GCA_003648245.1 Caldisericota bacterium | reverse complement strand
TATCTCCTCCTTTGGAAAAATCAAACCTTGAAAAGTCAACGAATTTAAAACCTTTAAAAATGTAAAGTAGTAGAATAGATATGAGACCCATTACAAGAATCGTCTGAATTCTTCCAGAGCTTTTTAAGGAAAAAAGGTTTAAGAGGGTGAAAATTATACAGAAAAAAATGGCAATAAGCTTTATTTGATATCCTGTAAGATCAGGAAATATGAATTTTGCAAAAATACCTATACCAATCAGAGCAAAGGCACTCTTTAAGCTAAGTGAAAACCATGCTGAAATTCCAGCAATTACCCCAAAGAAAGATCCAAGTCCTCTCTCTACAAAATAGTAGGTTCCTCCTGCCTTTGGCATTGCTGTTACAAGTTCAGCCTTTGCAAAGATTGAAGGAATCATAAATATACTTGCAAGAAGATATGATATGAATACAAAGGAGCCAACTTTAGCATATGCAATAGCAGGAAGAACAAAGATTCCAGAACTTATCATGGCACCGGATGCTATGGAAAAGATGTCAACAGTTTTTAAACTTTTCTTAAGTCTTCCCATTTGATTAAATTATAACAGATATGGTATAAAAAATGTGAGAAGGAGGTCTCCATGGAAGAGGAAAGAAAATTTTTTACAACAAGTGGAATTGAGATAGAAAGAGTTTATCATCCAGATAAGGATTTCAACTATGATGAGAAACTTGGGGAACCAGGTGAGTATCCTTTCACAAGAGGAGTCTATCCTACCATGTACAGAGGAAGACTCTGGACAATGAGGCAGTATGCAGGATTTGGAACCGCAAAGGAAACTAATGAAAGATACAGATACCTACTCTCCCAGGGTCAAACTGGTTTATCTGTGGCCTTTGATTTACCCACACAGATAGGGTATGATTCTGACGACGAAATTGCACTTGGGGAAGTGGGAAAGGTAGGAGTAGCGATATCCACCATTGATGATATGGATGAATTATTCAGTGAAATCCCGCTTGATAAAGTGTCCACATCAATGACTATAAACTCCACTGCTTCCATACTTCTTGCCATGTATGTTGCTATTGCAGAAAGTAGAGGAATAGATAGAAAGCTTTTAAGAGGAACTGTACAGAATGATATATTAAAGGAATACATTGCAAGAGGTACATACATATTTCCACCAGAACCTTCTTTAAGACTTGTGGCTGACTTAATTGAGTGGTGTTCAAAAGAGATACCAAAATGGAACGGTATAAGCATCTCTGGCTATCACATAAGAGAAGCAGGAAGTAATGCGGTGCAGGAATTGGGCTTCACCCTTGCTGATGCAATAGAGTATGTGGAGCTTCTTCTTGATAGAGATCTCGATGTAGATTCCTTTGCCCCAAGATTATCCTTTTTCTTTGCAGCACATAATAATCTCCTGGAGGAAGTTGCAAAGTTTAGAGCGGCAAGAAGGATGTGGGCAAAAATCATGAAGGAAAGATTTAATGCGAAGAACCCAAAGTCAATGAGATTAAGATTTCACACTCAAACCGGTGGTTCCACATTAACAGCTGAGCAACCTCTAAACAATATCATAAGAGTTACCTTGCAGGCTCTTGCTGCAGTACTGGGCGGAACTCAATCTTTGCATACAAACTCTTACGATGAAGCCCTTGCACTTCCATCTGAGGAAGCTGTGAAGATTGCTTTAAGAACTCAGCAGATTATAGCTTACGAGAGTGGTGTTTCTGAAACTGTAGATCCACTTGGAGGAAGTTATGTTATAGAAGAGTTAACTGACGAAATAGAAAAGAGAAGTTTTGAGCTGATTAAGAGAATAGATGATGCTGGAGGTATGAAAGAAGCTATAATGAAAGGAATTCCTCAAAAGGAGATACTGGATTCAGCATATAAATATCAAGAAGAAGTTGAGAACGGAGAAAGAATAATTGTTGGAAAGAATAAATTTAAAACTGAGGAAGAGACAGAAGTTAAAATATTTAGAGTTGATCCAAGGGTACGAGAAGAGAGAGTGGAGAAGTTAAAAGAGTTTAGAAAAAATAGAGATTTCTCGTCCACCAAAGAAGCTTTAAAAAATCTTAGAGAAAAGGCAAAAACAGATGAAAATCTCATGCCCTATATTCTTGAAGCAGTTAAGAGAAAGGTAACCCTTGGAGAAATAATTAAGGAACTTAAGGAAGTATTTGGTGAGTTTGAGATACCACCGGTACTATAAAGGGAGGAATTACTAATGGGGAATGTTTTGTTTTTAATACCACCTCCAGAAAACTGGGAAGGTGTTCTTAAAGAGATTATGGAAGAAGAGAAATTTTTTGATGTAAATGTTTTACCATATGATAGAAAAGATGAGGTAATTCCACTTGCAGATGTGGTTGTTGGTGGAGTTATAGATGAAAAATTTCTAAGTAAAGCAAAGAGATTGAAATTTATTCAAGTTCCCTATGCAGGTGTTGATATGATAGATTTTAAAGGAATCAAAGAGAAAGAAATTATTGTTGCTAATGCCCATGAAAATGCCATAACTGTTGCAGAGCATGGATTTACTCTCCTTCTGTCTCTCATAAAGAAAATAGTTCCCTGGGATAAAGATTTAAGATATGGAATATGGCATGGCTGGATGAACAAAGAACCACTCCTGGAAGTCTACGGAAAGACACTGGGAATAATTGGTCTTGGAAGTATAGGAATTGAAATGGCAAAGAGAGCAAAATGCTTTGGAATGAAAGTTATTGCTACTAAAAGACATCCTGAAAAAAATCTTGATAAGATAAGTGCCTTTGTGGATGAAATTTACCCACCACGAGAGATGGATAAAATAATTAGAAAATCTCACTTTATATTTGTCTCTGTTCCTTTAACAGAAGAGACAAGAAACTTAATTGGTGAAAGGGAATTCTCTCTGATGGAAGGAAAGTATTTCATAAATGTTTCAAGAGGAGAGGTTGTAAATGAGGAAGCTCTATTTAAAGCTTTAGAAACAAAAAAGTTAAAAGGTGCGGCTATAGATACCTGGTATATATATCCAAAAACTGGAAATTTCTCATTCCCGTCTAACTACCCAATCCACAAATTTGATAATGCCCTCATGAGCCCACATACTGCTGGATACACTTATGAATCCATAGAAAGAAACTGGAAGTTTTCCTTTAAGAATATAGTAAGATTCTTAAAGGGAGAGGATATAGAAAACAGAATTGATCCTGATCTAATGTACTAACTCTTTAACCTCTTTTTTAATTCTTCAATTATTTTTACTGGTTTTGCTTCCACGCTATTTAAAAGTGAAAGATAGATGGAGGTAAAATCACCTAAAGGTATAAGGGAAAAGAGGTTTAAGAGCTTTCCTCTACCGGAAGATCTATATTCTTTAAATTTCCACCCCCTGCTTTTCAGAAATTCCTTACTTACATCAATCCTTTTACTCATCCTTTCAGAATCATACTGGTCTCTTAAGATTATAAAAATAAGTTCCTCTTTAAATAAGTTGGAATCCCACGAAACCGTTTCATTATGATTTAATTCAGGAAAATATTGATCATATGCTGGATTTTTTGAATTTTCATTTATCTCCTGTTTCCACCTTAAAGCGACAGGTTTAAGGGAAAAGGAAGAATAAACTACAGGAATTTTACCATACATTGTCTCTGCCAACCTTTTTGCTTCGTTATCTTTATTTTTAAAAGGCTCATACAAAGATGGGAGTAAGTCAAAAAATTCCTCTTCTCCAAAATCCTTTTCCACAAAATTTTTGAGAGTGTAGTAGATGGGATAGAATAGAAACGGAAGAGCCATTCTTGGGGGGTAACCAGAGGGTATCTTGAAAAATATATATTTATCCTTTGTAAACTCCTTTAATCTTCCATCAGATGAAATTGCAACAATACTTGCTCCTCTCTTAATACCATCTTCAAGAGAGGAAAGAACTTCTTCTGTATTGCCTGAATAGGAAACAAGTATAAGTAGGGTTTTATCATTTACAAACTCTGGTAGAGAGTAGTATTTACTTATAGTTATAGGTATTTTTATGCTATCCCTAAAGAGTGAAAGGATAAAATCGCCGGAGAATCCGGAACCTCCCATTCCAGAGATAACTATATTCCTTATGCTTGATATGCTCTTTAATTTAATTTCAGTTTGCTCAGATATTTTCTTTGCTTCTTTAAAATTCTTTGGAAATTCAAATAAAATTTCAAACATGGTTCCTCCTTATTTTTCCATTATATAATCTATAAGTCCCCTGGATTTCTCTTCTATTATCTTAAAAATAGCTCTATCCTTTGATTCAAAGTAAAATCTTATAACATTCTCTGTTCCAGATTTTCTTAAGAGCACCCATGAAACCCCATCTTCAAATTTTATAAGGAGTCCATCCTTTCTGTTAATCTCTTTAACTTTCAAACCAAACAATGAATCCCTATCAAAGCTCCTTATAAACTCAACTACTCCTTCTGCCTCTTCCTCTTTAAACCTTATATCAATTCTATGTGTGTAAAACTTGCCAAATTTTTTGTATATTTCTTCTATTAGTTCCTTTGGGGGCGATTTTTTATCCTCTACTATACCGAGAACAAGGAGATTGGCAAGTATCCCGTCTTTCTCAGGCAACCAACCATGTATAGAAAGACCTCCACTTTCCTCTCCACCTATAAATATCTTCTCATCTCTTATAAGCATACCTATATATTTAAAACCTACGGGAGTTTCATAAAGGGGAATATCAAAGTAAGATGCAATCTCATCTAAAAGTCTTGTAGTAGAAATAGTTCTTCCTATACCAAGATTTTTTTTCACACTCTTTTTCCACTGAGGAATAAGGAAATAAGATATTATAGAAATAACCTCATTAGGAGTTATAAAGGAGCCATCTGAAGATATCACTCCAAACCTGTCACTATCTCCGTCAAGGGCTAAACCGATAATTGCTCCTTCTTTTTTTACATGCTCTTTCAACTCTCTAAGTTCATGCTTATATGGAACCGGTTCAAGACCGCCAAAGAATGGATCAATAGAGTCATGTATCAGTTTTATATTTGTAAAATCTTTAAATAGTTCTTTTACATATCTTGTACCTGTACCAAATAGAAGATCAAATATTACAGGTTTTTTGAAATTAAAATCAAAGGGGAAAAGTTTTTTTATAGAAGATGTATATTCTTTTAAGGGATCGAAAACCTCTATAATTCCTGATTTAACATAATCATCAAATTCCCCCTTAGGTTTCATAGAAGAAGAATGAGGAATAAAACCCTCTATCATTTTCGTTACCTCTGGCTCCGCTGGTCCACCCCAGGGAGGTGAGTACTTTATTCCTGAATAATAGAAAGGGTTATGGGAAGCTGTTATATTCACGCCTCCGCCGGTACTTTTTTTTATTATTTCAAAACTTATAACTGGAGTGGGGGTGGGGTGCTCTGTAAAAAAAACCTTAATATTATCTTCGGCAAAAATGGTGGAAACAGTCATGGCAAATTCTTTTGATAGAAATCTTGTATCATAGCCTACAACAATTCCATTTTTGTGGTAACCCTTTTCCTTCATAAATTTTATTATGGCTCTTGTTACCTTTCTTACATTTGGAAAAGTAAAATCCTCGGCAATTATTCCTCTCCATCCAGATGTGCCAAATTTTATTTCTTTATCCATGATTCAATCCTTTCTTTGATTTCCTTCATTCTCTTTCTTTCTTTCTCTTCCTTAATAAAACTTGAGTATATGTGAATTACAGCCCTATCGCTATCTGGTAGCACAAACACAAACCCATCTTCTTCTCTAAACTTCACACCTTCAATTAATTCTGATAGATCAGATGTTTTCTCAGATAGATTTCTCATTACTCTTCCCTTAAGTTCCCATGGACATGGAATTTCTATGTGACTGGGATCTCTCTTCGGAGTCTCTTTCTTTAACTCACTTAACTCTCCCTCAAACTTGGATAGAAGCTCTATAAATTTCCCAACACTGTACATACCATCAAAGAATGGAAGGAAATTTGAGAATATGAACCCACCCATCAAATCTACTGCTATATCTGTTTTTGAAGCTTCTCTTATAATGTTTCGGGACAGCGTGGATGACCAGCGTATCCCTATATTCAGTGATTTTATGTACTGCTCAAGTTCAAAGGATGCATTTACAGGAAGAGTAACAGAAAACTCCTCTTTCTCCCCTTTTAATAACTTCAAAAATATAGCAACAAGTCTTGTATTTGACAGTATTTCTCCTGTAGCATCTATTCCAAAAATCTTTTCTCCACCAGCATCAAGAAGCACACCAAAGTGGGCATCAAGAGATTTTACCACTGATGAAACTTTGTTGAGTGCCTCTTTGAATTCTGATAATGACCTTACAGATCTCTTACCATCCATATATGCATTCAAAGAAACTATTTCAAGACCAAAATCACCTATTATTGCCGGGAAGAACAACACTGGTGTACCATAGGAATAATCAATTACAAATTTAAGACTTGAATTCTTAATGCTCTTTACATCTAAATTGTCAAGATAAAATTCCCTGTAAGATTCCACCACCCTTGGTGGAATATCCAAATGTCCCACATCTTCTACACTCGCTCTGTTAAATTCTTCTCTAAAAAATAATCTTTCGATAGATTTTTCCTGACCAGGTGAGATATCGTATCCTGATCTATCAAAGAACTTTATATTTATAAAGTTTGGATCAAAAGGAGACCTCTTAACATGAAGTCCACCACTTCCATTTAAACTCTTTATGGCAAATCTCACAAGAGGAACAGGAGATGCTCGAAGGTCCATAACATCAACCCCTGTAGCCATTAAACCAGCTATAAGAGCTCTTTTGATCATCCTTGATGATTCGTGGGCATCTCTTCCTGTATACACAACAGCACCCTTACCAAGAAATGTGCCATAGGCACACCCGAGTTTCGCAGCAAACTCAGGAGTTACCTCAACATTATTTACTCCGAGTATTCCATATGATCCAAAAAGGGACCTTGTCCATACCTTACCCCACACAAGACTGCTTGTTACCACAGCTCCATCTTCCACAATTTTATTGGGCCATATGGATATTGTTGGTCTTAACTTGGCCCCTTTTCCTATCTCACAATCATCTGATACGGTGTTATCCCCCTCAAGAATAGCACTTTCTCTTATCTTTACTCTTCTACATATTACAGAATTTATTATTTTACAGTTCCTTTCTATTGAAGTACTGTCCCATATAATAGAGTTTTCTATAAGAGTTCCATCTTCTATCTTTACATTATCTCCAATAAAAGAGTTTGTTATTTCTGCAACTCCCACATTAACATTCTTCCCGATAACAACTGCCCCGTGGAAATCTTTAATATCTTTTATATGAGAGTTTTCACCAACCCATACATCACTTCCAATCTTTCCCACTCTTCTTCCCTCAATTTCTATATCAACTCTCCCTCTCAAAATATCCATATGGGCTCTTTTGTATTCCCTTATGTTTCCTATATCTCTCCAATAACCATCTGAAATAAAACCAAAGAGAGGAAGTTTCTTTGAAAGAATTTGAGGAAACAGGTTTTTAGAGAAATCAAATTCCTTTCCTTCAGGAACAAACTCAAAAATATCCGGTTCGAGCACATATATACCGGTGTTTATGGTGTCAGAGAAAACTTCTCCCCATGACGGTTTCTCAAGGAATCTTTTAATCCTTCCCTTTGTATCGGTTATAACTATCCCGTATTGAAGTGGATTCTCAACTCTTGTAAGGGTAATTGTGGCAAGAGATTTATTGTCTTTATGAAAAGAAATAACCTCTGAAAGATTAAAATCTGTAAGAACATCGCCAGAGATAACAAGAAAAGTTTCTTTTAGTTTGTCCCTTGCCAGCCCTACAGCTCCTGCAGTACCTAAATCCTCTTCACTTGTAACATACTCAATTTTTACCCCAAACTCTTTTCCGTCTTTAAAGTAGTCCTTTATTAATTGTGGCTGATGATAAAGGATAACAATTATATCTTTAAGGTTGTGTCTCTTTAAAAGCTTTATTATATGAACCATCATTGGTTTGTTTGCAAGGGGAACCATGGGTTTTGGAATATTTACAGTTAAGGGCCTTAATCTTGTACCAAACCCCCCAGCCATTATCACAACTTTCATTTTATTCCTCCTTCAACCTCCTGTATAAGTTTAAATATTCCTTTGCAGATGAATCCCACGAATAGTCACAATTCATCCCTATCTCCTGAATTTTTTTATAAGAATTCCCTTCTCTAAATATCTTTACCCCTCTCTCCACTGATTTAATAAGATCAAAGGAATCATACTCATCAAAGCTTATACCATTTCCACAATTGGTTTTCTCATGATAGTCCTGAATTGTATCCTTAAGCCCTCCTGTTCTTCTGACTATGGGAACAGCTCCATATCTTAATGCAATCATCTGACCCAAACCACATGGCTCAAACTTTGAAGGCATAAGAAAGAAATCACTGGCAGCATATATTCTATGCGCAAGACCCTCATCAAACTTTATAAGTGGAATGAATTTACTCCTGTATTTTTCTCCCAAAGACATAAGCTTTTCTTCAAACTCCTTATCTCCTGTTCCAAGAAGAACAAAGTTAAGCGGAAGTTTCATAATATCATCAAAGCCCTCTATTAAAATATCTATCCCCTTCTGAGAAACAAGTCTCGAAATCAGAGAAAATAGGGGTAAAGATAAGGGAAAATTTAGATTTAGCTCTTCAAAGAGAAGCTTTTTATTTTCTAACTTCTTATCAATGTCATCCTTTCCATAATTTACTTTAATGAATTTATCCACCTCTGGATTCCAGTAGGAATAATCTATTCCGTTGATAATACCAAACAATTTTCTTCTTGCCTTCCTAAGTACACCCTCAAGTCCAAATCCATACTCCTTTGTTTGTATCTCCTTTGCATAGGAAGGAGAAACGGTTGTTACACAATCTGAGAAGAGTATCCCACCTTTTAAATAATTTACATTGCCGTAAAACTCCAGACCATCTATTGTAAAAAGTGACGGTGGAATAGAAATTTCCTTCAAAACATCTCTTGGGAAGATGCCCTGATAACCTATGTTGTGTATCGTAAGAACTACCTTCTCTTTACCATTTGGATAGAATAGCTCTTTATACACTGGAAGAATAGATGTTTGCCAATCATGAACATGAATTACATCAACATCTCCCCTTTTAACTATAAAATCAAGGCTTACCTTAGAAAAAAACGCAAACCTTATATAATTATCAGGATAATCCCCCTCTTTTGTGTTATATGGAGAATCCCTTAGGAAAAATTCATCATTTTCAATAAAATATACCTGAGCTTCCTTGTGTCTGTATATTGAAAAAGGGAAAGTTCTTTCACCTAATTTTACATCTCCCTTCTCTACAAGCTCAAGCTCCAGATTCTTATCCTTTATTGTTTTATAAAGTGGGAGAATAAGAATAGTATTAAATCCCAGCTTAGTTAAATAGACAGGTAAAGTTCCTGCTACATCACCAAGTCCACCTGTTTTTATGTAGGGTACAGCTTCAGGCACAACAAATGCTATTTTCATAATTCTATCTCCCGTAGATACATAGCTGCATCTTCTGGTTTTGTGGGATTTATATAAAAACCTGTACCCCATTCAAATCCTGCAACTTTTGTTAGCCTTGGCATTATCTCCATATGCCAATGATAGTAAGGTAGATTCAGTTCATCTACGGGAGAAGTGTGAATTATAAGATTATATGGTGGATCATTCAAGGCTAATGTAAGTCTCTGAAGAGTTCTCTTTAAAACACGAGAAAGGCTTGCAACCCCTGCTCTTGTAATCTCTGTATAATCACATGAATGTTTCTTTGGCAAAATCCATATTTCAAAGGGAAATCTTGGAGCAAATGGAACAAATGAGACGAATTCTCCATTCTCCTCAACAAGTCTTTCTCTTTCTCCCAGTTCCTGATTTAAAATGTCGCAAAACACACATCTATCTTTATAATCGTAGTAAAGCTTTGAACCATGAAGCTCTTCCTTCACCCTTACAGGAACAATGGGTAAGGCTATTATCTGGGAATGCGGATGTTCAAGAGACGCTCCTGCTTGAGATCCTTTGTTTTTGAATATAAGAATATACTTAAATCTCTTATCCCTTCTTAAATCAAGCATTCTGTCTCTCCACGCCCACAAAACTTCTTCTATTTGTTTTTCTGGCATTTTGTGCATTTCTTCAAAATGATTTGGAGTTTCAATAACAACTTCATGGGCACCAATTCCGTTCATCATATCATACATTCCCACCCCTCTTTTATTTAGCTCTCCCTCAATTCTAAGTGCGGGGTATTTATTGGGAACAACACGAATCCACCATCCCTCTTCATCCTTTTTTGTTCCAGGTTTCCTGTAAGCCATTATCTCTGGAGGAGTCATCTTCTCATTACCTGGCTCAAAGGGACACTTTGAAAGATCTACTTCCTTCTTCTCCTCTTCTACCTTATAGTCATGTGGCCTCAATGCCCTTTCAGTAGATATAATAACCCATCTTCCTATGACAGGATCCTTTCTCAGTTCTGGCATACTCTACCTCCTTAAGTCCTCTATCCTTAAATCTTTAAATATAAAATCTTCTGTTTCAATCTCATCTAAATTAACAATTTCCTTCTTTATCCCCTTTATAAGCTCAACAATCTTCATAAATTTTCTTCTGTGTTCCAAAAATCTCTCCTTCCCATATTCCTTCGCCTGAGAAGTGGTAACAAGGAATGGCCAATCTGAGCTCAATTCAAGCAGAAACTCTCTGAGAAGTAAAGAACCTTCCTTTCCTGAAAGTTTATGAAATAAAGACTTAAATTCATCCTCATCTTCATGTATCATATCCCACATCCATGAAGTCTCTGAATTATACCATGTGTAATGAAACCCTCCAAGTCCCCATGAACTCTCTCTAAATAATCCCTTGCTTTTTGCTCCAGTTTTTATAAAATCTGAAGGAGAGACTGAATCAATAGCTTCATCTTCACTTATAAGAGACAGGACCTCTTTTAACCACAGAGGACCTTCATACCACCAATGACCAAATAGTTCTGTATCATATGCTGACAGAACCATTCCCTCTATTCTGTTTTGTTTATAAAAAGAAAAGAGTTTCTCCTTTAAAAGAGAAACAAAGTGATGAGCATGAACTTTTATCTTTTCCCTTGCCTCATCAACGCTATACACTTTCTTCTCTCCAAGAGGAACATTTTTATCTGTTATCTTCCAGTACTGGAAACCTGAAATCTCAAACTTCTTATGGAATTCTCTATAGACCCCGTCCCCTGGATAACCAAAATCCCTTGACCACACCTGCTCGCTGGTTGATGGGTTTCTTAAAAAGACATATATATCGTCTTTTATCTCGTATGGAAGAAAGGTCTTTGATTCAGGGGGAAGTTTCAATTTCGGAAGCCTTCTTCCATACTCCATAACAACCTCTTCACTCTCAACAAGCGAATGTGCATCCAGTATAAAATATTTTATTCCATTCTCTTTAAGAATTTCTTCCACACCAGGTTTATACCCGCATTCAGGCAGCCAGAATCCAGAAGGAGATTTTCCTATCCAATTTCTATGAATTGTTACTCCGCTCTTTATCTCCACCTCTCGTGATAGATCGTTTTTTAAAAGTGGAAGATAGGCATGCGTTGCAGCAGATGTTATTATCTCCACAAAACCTGCCCTTTCAAGGGACACAAAACCTGAAACTATATCTTCATTTAGAGAAACAAAGAGATTTCTTATATCTTCAATCTCCTTCAGATAATACTCTGTGAGGCTTACATAGGTAGAATTACCCTTAAAATGAACAAGATCTTTCTTACCAAGTTCTTCCTTTTGATCAAGATACTCAAGAAATTTTTCCTTAAAGTAATAAGATTTTAATTGTTCAAGAAGAACCGGAGTTAACCCCACAACAATCTTAAATTTCTTTCCCTCCTCTACTAACTCATTTAGTACCTTAAGAAGGGGCAGATAGGTATCAAAAACTGTCTCAAAAAGCCACTCCTCTCCAAAAGGCCATCTTCCCTTCCCAAGGCAGAACGGAAGATGGGTGTGAAGAACAATGCTAAACTTTCCTTTCATTTTAATTCTCCTAATTTTATTTTTATTCTATTATATTCTTCCTTCAAGGGAAAGACCGAAAATAGAGTGATACCTTGATATATCTTTTCAATACCGGAGGGGGAATTAGAAACTGTGTATATTGGTTCAAATCTAAACAACGCTCCTTTGTTAAGTTCTATGGAAAGTCTATCCTTTTTAGATATTACAATAGAAGTTCCTCTCTCTACCATCTCAACATCTTCAATCGGAATACTTAAATTTAACTCCGTTACATAGAAATTACTAATTTTATTAATAGTAACTGTAGCTTCTATAAAATCTTCCTCAATCACAAACTCTTTAATCAATCCTTCTCCTCTAAAAAGAAGTCTGTTTTTTGAAACTTCGTAGTCATACATCTCAAGACAAGGTTTACCTTTACCTATTTCCTCAATAGAGTTTAGATGATGATCCAGAAAGTTTTCCTTTGTATATGAATCAAATTTAAGATACTTAAGTGCGTCTTTATCTTTTAACCTGAAAATCTCGTGTATTGTTTTGACTCCGTTACCATCAGAGGTTTCTTCTTTGGGTATATCCAGATGATAGCTCTCCTTATATCTTGTCATAACATCTGTTAGATTTCTTCCCAATAAAATATCATCCAGCTCTACCAACCTGCCACCCCTTCTGTGAAAAAACAGCATAAATCTTTCATTCCTGTATATAATTTCTTCGATGCCATCTTTATTGTAATCTTCAACATAGAATCCAGTTTTTCTTTTATTTTCTCTTTCAGCGGTAATTATTTCTTTGTAAATTGCATCTCTTAGATGTGGAAGGTATAGTCCGCCAAAAATTCCATGCCAATAGGCACAATTACAACCGCTTCTCAAATAATGAATATAGGCATTAGAATTCTTTGAAATCCCTTTTCTTAAAAAAAGCATCCTTTTATGCATCTTGTTT
>QMOO01000013.1 GCA_003648245.1 Caldisericota bacterium | reverse complement strand
TTATCACATTTAGTTTTTCATGAAGAGACTTTACATCTCTCACCTGAGGAATTGAAGTGCATGGCATGTCAACAACTGTTGTTATACCACTTGATACTGCCCCCATGCTTCCCGTTTTGAATGTTTCCCTGTGGGTGTATCCAGGATCATTAAAGTGGACATGCATGTCAACTCCACCTGGAAGAATCATTAAACCAGTAGCATCTATTATCTCCTTACCATCTGAACTAAATTTACCTATACCAACAATCTTTTCCCCATCAATTAAAATATCCTGGTTATTTAGCCTCCCCTCAAAGAAAACCATCCCGTTCTTAATAAGCTTCATTTTTATCCTCCTATATCCCATAGGGATATAATTTTGAACTTGTCTGAATCCACAAGCCCAAGGTCCGTTATCTTAAGGTGCGGTATAACGGGAAGTGCCATAAAGGAAAGGGTCATAAATGGATCATCCATCGGGCAACCAAGATCCTTTGTAATCTTTACAAGTCTTTTAAACTCTGAATCCACCTCATGGGCTGGCATGTCTGTCATAAGACCTCCAAAGGGGAGTGGAAGCAAATCAAGAATTTTTCCATCTGCTGCAACACAGATGCCTCCACCGTGAGACTCAAGGGCAAATATGGATAGAAGCATATCCTTGTCGTTCGTTCCAACAACTATTATGTTGTGGTTGTCATGAGCAATAGTTGATGCAATAGCACCCCTTTTTAACTTAAAACCTTTTATAAAGCCGACACCAACATTTCCAGTTGCTTTATGCCTTTCAACAACGGCAATTTTTAGTATATCCCTACTTGTGTCTGCTATTACATTATCCCCATCAACTCTTGGCTCAAGTTCGTATCTCTCTGTGATAAGAGAATTTTCTATGGCTCCTATAACATTCATCTTTTCTCCATTTCTCTTAACCATGAGTTTTTCATAGGTCATGGTTTTTACATTAACTGTGTTTTTAACCCCTCCCTCAGATTTTGTTCTCTCATAATCAAACAGAGGTTTCCTGTCTTTTGCAACAAGCTTTCCTCTATGGAACACCAGAACTGGCTCAAAATTAATTAGATCTGAGAACACCACGACATCGGCGAAGTACCCTGGAGCCACTCCCCCTCTTTTCTTAAGCTTAAAGTATGTTGCAGGATTTAATGTTGCAAGTCTTATAGAGAGTATTGGATCAACACCCCTTTTAACTAGCTCTCTCACTATGGAATTTATGTGTCCTTCTGTAATTAAATCTCCTGGATGCCTGTCGTCGGTACATAGGAGAATTCTTGGATATGTTTTTTCATCTATAAGGTGGTATAGTGCACTTAAATCCTTTGCAACACTCCCCTCCCTTATCATTATCCACATTCCCCTTTTAAGTTTTTCCTTTGCCTCATGAAGATTTGTGCATTCGTGATCAGAGCCAATTCCTCCTGTAAGATAAGCATTTAAATTTTTACCCATAAGAAATGGGGAGTGTCCATCAATAATCTTTTCCTTAAAAAGTTCAAGTTTCTTTAAAACTCCTTCGTCTCCATTCACCACACCGGGAAAATTCATAACCTCTCCAAGACCAAGGACTCTTGGATGAGACATAAATGGATACAGATGCTCTGCTAAAAGTCTTGCCCCGGATGTTTCAAAGGGGGAGGCCGGAACACATGAGGGAAGCATAAAGAATATATCCATTGGAAGACTCTCTGTAGCGTTAAGCATAAACTTTATTCCTCTAACACCTGAAACGTTGGCAATTTCATGAGGATCAGCTATAACATAGAGGGTTCCCTGTGGAACAACTGCCTTTGCAAACTCACCAGGAATAAGGAGTGTGCTTTCAATATGCATGTGAGAATCAAAAAGCCCGGGTGATACATAGTATCCCTTAAGATCGTATGTCTCCTTTGCCAGTTTATAATCACCAATGCCTACAATTTCGCCTTCATAAATTATGATGTCCCCCTCTTCAATGGATAAATCAAAAACATTTACGATTTTTGCATTTTTAAGTAAAACATCTCCCTCTCTCTCACCCCTCGCAACTTCAATTCTCTCTTTAAGACCCATCTTCACCTCATAAAAAATAGGCTCCCGATTCGGGAGCCTTAATTTATATGGCTTCATGGCTTTTTTTTAATTTCAGGTATTCTTTACTTGACTCCTTTAACTTCTCCACTTCTTCATCAGTAACTTTTCTTATCACCTTTCCCGGAATCCCAAGAACAAGGGAGTTATCAACAATCTCCTTACCCTCTGGAATTAATGCACCAGCACCTATAATACAATTTTTTCCTATCTTTGCACCGGAGAGCACTATGGCGCCCATTCCTATAAGGGAGTTGTCCCCAATTTCACAGGCATGGAGAATCGCGCCATGCCCAACAGTAACACCTTTCCCGATTATGGTGGGTTTATCGTGATCAACATGAATAACACAGTTATCCTGAACATTGGAATTCTCTTTAATTACAACCTTTGAAAGATCTGCTCTTATCACCACACCATACCACACACTCACCCCCCTCTCAACAACCACATCTCCTATAACATCTGCACTTTCAGCAATCCATGCATTTTTGTCTATCTTTGGTTCTTTATCAAGATACCTTCTAATCAACATCTCACCTCTTTATAAAGAGACCTCTTTTCTTGATTATACTCCAAATCTATCTCTATTAAAACTCCTGTAAAGGTCATACCCTCCCCTAATGTTAAGTGCCTTAAATCCATTTCCTATAAGAATTCTCTGAGCTATATATCCTCTAAGTCCTGCTTTGCAGTATGTTAAATATGTCTTATTTTTATCAAGTTCATTCAGCCTTTCTCTCAGCTCAGGAAGAGGAATATTGATGGAACCTTCGATTTTTCCAGTGGCAAGTTCCTCTCTATTTCTTACATCGAGAGGGATAGCACCTTTCTTAATGTAGTCATCTACCTCATAAGGAGATATTGAGGGAGATAGTCCTCTGAAGATATTTTCTGCAACAAAGCCAACATAATTCACAAGATCTTTACTTGACCCAAACGGTGGTGCATAAGAAAGATTCAAATCCTTCACATCAACCAAATTTGCTCCAAACTTCATAGCAGTGGCAAGTACATCAACTCTCTTATCAACACCTTCATATCCAACAACCTGTGCACCAAGAATTCTTTTATCCTCTGGTGAGTAAAGGACTTTTATATAGAGGGGTTTAGCATCGGGGTAGTATGATGCATGTCCAAATCCCCATACATACAAAGAGTCATACTTGATTCCAGATTTCTTAAGGAGGTGTGAGTTTAAACCACAGGAGCCAGCAGAGATCTCAAACACTTTAACAACACATGTTCCCATGGCACAATCATATTTAGAATTAATACCACATATATTATCTGCAGCAATACGAGCTTCCTTTGTAGCAGGTCCAGCAAGAGCAATTCTTACATTCATATCCACTACACAGTGGGGTATCTCAACTGCATCACCCACAGCATATATGTCTGGATCAGATGTCTGCATTCTCTCATTAACTTCTATTCCACCAAACTTACCTATGGAAAGACCAGCATCCCTTGCAAGATTTACCTCTGGCTTAACCCCTATGGCAAAAACAACAAAATCTCCAGAAACAGTTTTTCCATTTTCAAGGATTACATCTATCCTATCTCCTTTATCCCTAAACTCCTTAACAGCAGAACCAAGATGGAGGTTAATTCCATTAGATATAAGTTCTTCATGCACAAATTCTGCCATTTCTCTGTCAAGAAATGACAAAACTTGAGGTAACATTTCCACCACATGAACATTGAGCCCCCTCAATTTAAGATTCTCAGCCACCTCAATACCAATAAAACCACCACCAACAACAACCACCTCTTTGCTTCCCTTTTCTATTTCAGCAATAATTCTGTCTGCATCAGGAATTGTTCTCAGTGTAAATATCTTATCACTATCAATTCCAGGTATGGGGGGTTTTGCTGGATTTGCCCCTGGAGAAAGAACGAGAAAATCATATGAATCCTCAAATTCTTCTCCTGTATTGAGGTTCTTAACTTTTACTCTTTTGTTTTCTCTATCTATGGAAACTACCTCGTGCTTTGTCTTTACATCAATGTTATATTTTTTTCTCATCTCCTTTTCTGTGACTACGATTATCCCCTCCCTATCCTTAATAACACCCCCTATATAGTAGGGAAGTCCACAGTTTGCAAAGGAAATATACTCTCCTCTCTCATACATCACTATCTCACACTCTTCATTAAGTCTTCTCAATCTTGTGGCTGTAGCTGCTCCACCAGCAACTCCTCCTACAATTACAACTCTCATCAATTCTTCCTCCTTTTAGTTTTTGATTAGACTGTTAAGATTTTATCAAGAAAAGGGAGATTTGTGAAGATACAAACGCCTTTTTTAAAATTAAATTGTATAATTAATCTGGAGGTGATAGGATGAGGAGTATAATTACATATCTTGGGCATGCGGCAGTTTTAATTAAAAGTGAAGCTGGAGATATACTGATTGATCCATTCCTGTCTGGAAACCCTGACTCCCCTGTAAAACCTGATGAGGTTAATCCAAAATTCATACTTGTTACCCACGGTCATGGAGATCATCTCGGGGATACAGTAGAAATTGCAAAAAGAAGTGGTGCTTTAGTAATTGCACCTTACGAACTTGGAACATATATAGGAATGCAGGGAGTAAGGAATGTTCATACAATGCATATTGGTGGAACCTTTACCTTTCCATTCGGAAAACTTACAATGACCATTGCACATCACGGCTCAGCGGTAATTAAGGAGGGCGAAATAATCTATACAGGGAATCCGTGTGGATACGTAATAAAGCTTAAGGACAGAACCATATATCATGCTGGAGATACGAGTCTATTTATGGATATGGAACTCATAGGAGAAAGAAACAAAATAACTGTGGCACTCCTTCCCATTGGAGGAAACTATACAATGGATATAGATGATGCAGTATATGCAGTAAACTTACTCAAACCTGAAGTTGTGATACCTATGCACTATAGTGCCTTTCCTGTTATAAAGAAGGATCCAGAGGAATTCAAAAGAAGAGTAGAAGAAGAGACAAAATCAAGATGTATAGTTTTAAAACCGGGAGAAAGCTATTAAAATATGTTTTTTGATGAAATAGAGGGGTACAAAGACCTGTTTAATTTAATAGAGAAAGTTATAAAACCTGGATACACTGTTCTTGATGTAGGATGTGGTGATGGGGATGTATTAAAATTCCTTGAGGAGGAATTCAAAATAGAGGGTGTGGGTATTGATCCATTTTGTTTTTATCACAGGGTTGGAAAAAATATAAAATGCATAGAGCTTTCCGGCGAAAATATAGATAAAATTAAAGAAAAATTTGACATAATATACAGCATAAACAGTCTTCATCATTTAAATAACCATAAACTGTTTTTAGACAAAATCAAAAAGGTTTTAAAGAGAAAGGGATTTTTGATATTGGTGGACTGGAAGAAGGGTTATGATACAGGGGTGAGGGAAAATTACTTTTCCCTTGAGGAGATAGAAGGGGAATTAATCAGAAGAGGAATAAAAATTGTAGAGAGTGGAACCACGGTATCACATTGGTATATTTTAGGGAAAAACAATGGTGGAGATAAAGCCTTCTGAGGAATGGGTAGAAATAGGTGAACTTTTTGAAAGAAAGGGGAAGAAACTCCTTGTAATTGGAGCATCTGATTCTGGAAAAACATCTTTTTTATTGTTTATTCTAAATTTTCTTTTAAAGAGAGGGAAAAAAGTTGGGATATTGGATTTTGACATTGGACAATCAAGTATAGGTCCTCCCACCACTGTAGGATTTGGTTTAGCAAATAAAGAGGTGAAATCTCTTGGTGAAATAAAGCCTGAAAAACTCTACTTTGTCGGTTCTGTCTCACCAAAGGGACATCTTCTACAGATGCTTATTGGAGTAGAAAAGCTTACGAAAGAATCTGAAAAATACAGAATAGACTATCTTCTTGTTGATACTACAGGACTCGTGGATGGGCCTGTCGCAGAAATTCTAAAGGAAGCAAAAATTGAGATAATTAATCCTGATTTTATTATCCTGTTTGAAGAAAAGGAAGAAAGAGAAAACCTTATAAAACCATTTCTATACAGTGAGAAGGAGATAATAAGACTTAGACCTTCACCATATGTGTCTCAAAGAAACAGGGAAGAAAGGATTAAATACAGAGAGAATAGATTTAAAGAGTACTTTAAAGAGAGAAAAATTTTAAAGGTCATCTTTTCAGAGAAAAATCTCCTTGGTATTAATCTTGACTATGAAATACCGCCTCCTGGCACTCTGATTTCTCTCCTGGACAGGGACAGGTTTTGTATTTCACTGGGCATAGTGAAAAATTTGGATAGAGAAAGTAGCGCAATGACAATTGTGGTCCCTGCTTCTTCTCACAACAAAAACATAAAATTTATAAAGTTTTCCAGGTATACAATGGACTTCTAATTAAAAGAAATTTTGCTAAAATATAATTGAACCGAACAGTAAAATTTTTATCAAAAAAATAAAAAAGGAGGAAGTGAGGAGGTATCATGCTTGAAAGGTTCAAAATCTTTACCGGTTTAATTATTTTTAGCTTCCTATCTATGGGTTTTTCAAACGCTCAAGGTGGAAAGGGTATTTTATGGTGGATCTGGCTAATCATAATAATTGCCATTATAATCTTTCTAATATGGATAATGTTTAAACCTTCTGAGACAGAAAAAACCCACGAAGAAGAGAAAAGGGTTGAACCTACAGAATTAAAGGAAAGAACAAAAGAGGTAATAAAGAAAGAGGAGGTTAAAGAAGACGATCTTAAGATCATTGAAGGAATTGGGCCAAAAGTATCCCAGATACTTAAAGAGCATGGAATTAAGACTTTTAAAGATCTGGGAGATAAGGAACCAGAAGACATAAAGAAACTTCTGGAAAGTAAAGGAATTAGAGGAATTGTTGATCCAACGACATGGCCGGAGCAGGCAAAGCTTGCTGCAGCGGGCAAATGGGAGGAACTTAAAAAATTACAAAATGAATTAAAGGGAGGAAGGAGAAGATAAATAAAAGATGGCTAAAGCAGAACTTGTATTAAGGCCTTCCATGTCCAAAAGGCTTATAGCAAGGGGTGTTAAAAAGTTATTAGAGGGTATGGGGGTTTTAGACAGAGGAATTGTTTATATTGCAAGGGGCTCAACATGTGCCTATGTGGTAGAAGAATTAATTGACAGGAAGATAGAGAAAGAAAGATATCTTGCAGGCTTTATAGGAGAAGGGATACTTAACGTCTTGCCAAGGGAAAAACGACTTCCTCCGTTTATTTTAATTAATGGGAGGCTCACAGAGAGAAATCCAGAAGAGGTAGCCAGGGAGATGAGTAAAGGGGATGTGTTTATTAAAGGTGGAAATGCCATAGACCCAGAAGGAAATGTTGGAGTACTGGTTGCTAATAGAGAGGGGGGGACTATAGGAAAATACATTGGAATAATGCTATCAAGAGGTGTAACTTGGATATCTCCCATAAGCATAGGAAAACTCATACCTAGTGTAATTGAGGCATCCTGCTTTGCAAAGACAGATACCTTTAACTATTCCATGGGAAAACCATCAGGACTTTTCCCTTTGGTTAATATTAAAGTTGTAACTGAAATGGATGCATTTAAAATCCTCTTTGATGTTGAATCTATTCTTATTGCAAAGGAAGGTCTCTGGGAAGATGAAGGATCTATCGTAATTGGCATAGAAGGGGAAGAAAAAAAAGTAGAGGAAGCATTAAAATTTATTGTACATATAAAAGGGGAGGAACTACCGAAACCCCAACTGTAACAGCTAATAAACTATAACGGAAACTATTATTTTTCACTCTCTACAATATAATATGAAATTTAATTTAAAAGAAGAGTCAAAAATTTTTATTTTTTTAATTTTATTATCTCCAGCATTGGGAGAGCTTCTATCTTCTTCGTCTCCACCCGGAGAATTCTTTAATCCTTTAACTTTACTAATGCTCATTCTTCTCTATGGTTTTGGCGCTTTGCTTATAAGAGAACTCAGGGTAAGGTGGAATCTCCAGTGGAGTATCATATTTCTGGTAGTAGCCTATGGAATTATTGAAGAAGGGTTGCTTACAAAATCTTTTTTTAATCCTGGCTGGGAAGACCTTCAGGCTCTCTCAGCATACGGGATGTATCTTGGAATTCAGTGGCCATGGACAATTATGCTTATCTTCTTCCATTCCACAATTAGTACACTGATACCAATTAAAATAGTTGATCTCCTGTGGCCTGCCTACAAAAACAAACCTCTCTTAAACAGAAAAGGATTTATTTACACAACTCTTGGTTTAATATTTATTACCCTGGTTGGTTTTATATTCGCTGGAACAAAACTTGGAGGAAAAATAAAGCCTTTTTATCCAAATCCAGTTCTTTCAGTGTCTTCTCTTCTCTCCGTTTTCTTGCTTATATATATTTCATTTCTTTTTAAGGATAAAAGAATCATTTCAACAAAAACAAGGATTCTCTCCCCTATCTGGTTTGGAATAGTCGGTTTTCTGTCTCAGGGAATAAACCTGTTTCTACCATATATTTTTGCCACATTAAAAATTAACGACTTAATAACAATTTTTTTTCAGATAACTTTTATAATATTTATGGCTCTCTTCTTCATCACCCAGATTTTAAACAGTGATGTTACCAACAAACATATATATCTCTTTATCTCTGGATCTTTACTATTTTTTATACTCTTATGTTTTTTAAACCCAAAAAACGGCATGGTCTTTGTGGGAATATTCTTCCTTCTTTTTCTCTATTTTGTAGGAAGGTCTCTTAAAGAGCAGCAATGGATACAGACTTAACTTCGTAAGAATTTTATCTCGGCACAATCAATGAGGGAAAGGAAACGCCTCGTCTCTTCTTCTTTGTACGGCTTAATTTCAAGATAATCTAAGGTTTTCTCTGGTCTGTATCTTTGTAATACATACCTCTTTACATTTCCAAGAAACCTACAAATCTTCCCTATATCTTCTTCCTTAACAAAGTCAGGGACAAGGGTGGTTCTAAACTCATAATCAATCTGAGAAGATTTTATTAATTCAACACTCTTTTTAATGGCATCAATATCAACCTTCACACCTGCCGCTCTATTGTAATTATCTGGTGAACTCTTTATATCCATGGCTATGTAATCCACAAGAGAGTCTCTTAACAACTCCTCAATAATACTGGGATTTGTTCCATTTGTATCAAGTTTTATATCAATTTTTACTTCCTCTTTAATTCTCTTTAGGAATTTAGTTAATCCTTTATAAAGGGTTGGCTCACCACCTGTAAACTCCACTCCATTTATAAAATTTTTGCGTCTTATAAGTTCCTCAAGGATATACTCCTCACTCAAAGTGGGGAGTTTGTTCAACTCCCGAGGAAGAACAAGCTCTATATTATGACAGAAGGGACATCTAAAATTACAGCCTCCTATAAATACTATTGAAGCTATGTGTTCTGGATAATCAATAAGACTTATTCCCTGAAAACCTTTAATCATTGAGGCATTTTTAGTGTTTTCCTCTCTTTGAACTCTCTCTTCTTTCCCTTATTCCAGTTTTTAATGGGTCTGAAATAGCCAACCACCCTTGAATAAACCTCACATGGAACAACCTTTACCTTCACCTTTTTCTTCTCTTTAAGCATGTCTACCTCCTTAAACATAGAAATCAAACTTTCTATTTTCCTCATCCTCAATTAATATGTAACTTCCCTCTGGAAGATTCTTCAACTCCTCCTCAGAAATTTCCACAACAACTCCATACTTCTCTATAAGATCCCTTGGTATAGGATTTGGGTCAAACCTGTGCTCTCCAGGTATAAAACCTGAGACAGGAGATATTGAAAAGGTGGGGGTTATTGTAAAGTATGGAAGCTTGTATCTCTCTACAATCTTTTTTACAAGCATCTTAACTAAATCTGGATCCATTATACTCTCTCCAAGAAAGAGGTGAACGACAGTTCCTCCTGTGAACATAACCTGAAGATCATCTTCAAACTCAAGAATCTCAAAAATATCATCTGTTGTATCCACTGGAAGGTGAACAGAGTTTGTATAGTATGGTTCCTCCTCTGTCCCCTGATGAATTATATCTGGGAATTTTTCAACATCAATTTTAGCAAGCCTAAATGAAGCTCCCTCTGCTGGTGTTGCTTCAAGGTTATAGAGATTCCCTGTCTCCTTCTGAAATGAGAGGAGTGTCTTCCTCATAAACTCTAAAACACGAATTGCAAACTCCTTCCCCTCTCTTGATCTAAATGGCACTTTCAACAAATTCTCCACAGCTTCAGCCATACCTATTATTCCTATTGTTGAGAAGTGATTTGCCCAATAACTCCCAAGGTTTCTCTTCACGCTCTCAAGATAAACCTTTGAGTATGGGTAGAGTCCTTTATCTGTAAATCTCTCAACAACCCTTCTCTTCACCTCAAGAGCTCTCTTTCCTATCTCCATAAGTTCGTATAATCTATCCATAAACTCCTCTTCGGTTCTTGATAGATACCCTATTCTTGGAAGATTGATTGTTACAACACCTATTGAACCAGTGAGGGGATTTGCTCCAAACAACCCTCCCCCTCTCTCCTTCAGCTCCCTCACATCAAGTCTCAATCTACAGCACATACTTCTTACATCCTCTGGCTTCATATGGGAGTTTACAAAATTGGCAAAGTATGGAATTCCATATTTACCTGTCATCTCCCACAGGGGCTTTAGTTTCTCATTCTCCCAATCAAAATCGCATGTTATGTTGTATGTTGGAATTGGGAAGGTAAATGGTCTTCCATCTCTATCTCCCTCTATCATTAACTCTGCAAAACTTTTATTGATTATATCCATCTCTCTCTGAAAATCTCCATAAACTTCCCTCCTCTCCTCTCCTCCAATGACCACATGCTTATTAACATATAGAGGGGAGGGTGAAAGATCAAAACTTAAATTTGTGAAAGGTGTTTGGAAGCCAACTCTGGTTGGAACATTAATATTGAACAGAAACTCCTGAAGAGCTTGTTTAACCTCTCTGTAACTTAAATTGTCATATCTTACAAATGGTGCGAGAAGGGTGTCAAAATTACTGAAAGCTTGGGCACCAGCTGCCTCTCCCTGAAGGGTATAGAAAAAATTAACTATCTGACCAAGAGCTGATCTAAAATGCTTCGGGGGAGCTGATGAGATCTTCCCAGAAACGCCGCCAAAACCTCTCCTCAATAAATCTTCAAGATCCCAACCAACACAATAGGGACCAAGAATTCCAAGATCATGTATGTGTATATCTCCCCTTATATGAGCTTTCGCCGCCTCTCTTGGATATATCTTTGATAGCCAGTACTTTGATATTAAAGTGGAGGAGATGTGAAAGTTTAAACCCTGAAGGGAGTATGTCATGTTTGAATTCTCTCTTACCCTCCAATCTTTGTCATCAATGTAGTTATCTATTATTGAATATATGTTTTCAAAAATCCTTTTTATCTCCCTTAAATCTTCATGTTGTTTTCTATATATTATGTAGCTCTTGGCCACATCAACCAAACCGTTCTTCATCAAAATCTTTTCCACAACATCCTGTATATCTTCAATATCTGGTATGCTGGAATCACCATAAAGCCTTTCAAGAACAGCTACCACCTGGTCCTTTAGATTCTCTGCTAAATCAATATCTGGATTCCCTGTGGAGGCTAATGCATTAAAAATTGCCCTCTTTATCTTTGACTCATCAAAATCTACAATTGAACCATCCCTCTTTCTGACCTTTCTCATAAGAAATCCTCCGATAAGTTCCTTTTCCCTTCCTTACCCCGAGGAAGAGAAAAAACCTGGATGGTAGGTCTCCCGACTCCCGATTCATCCTACTCGCATTGCCTTCCCAAACAGGCAACCTTATGATTAACCTGCTCAGTGGCGATCAATGCTTTCGTCATCGGTCACGGTGGCGGGGACCGTGTGGGATTTTCACCCACTTCCCTTGAACCACCCAGATTTCAGATTGGAATAATTATATCAAAATTGTTAAATCGTTGCAATTTATAATAAAATATAAGTTAAAAGTGGACAAATATTTAAATCTTTTATTTCCTTGACAAAATAATTTTTTCCTGTATACTATACCCCATGAGGGTATAACCTATAGACTCTGGATAAAGGAGGAAAGAAGTGTTAAAGAAAAAAGAACAGGAGAATCTTTTAAGAAGGCTTAACAAAATTAAAGGTCAGCTTGAAGGACTCAAAAAAATGATTGAGGAGCCAAGATACTGCATTGACATACTTGAGCAAATATCTGCAATACGGGGTGCATTAAAAAGCATTGCCTTGATAGTTCTTGAATCACATATAAAGACATGTGTTAAGGATGCATTAAGAGATAAAAAGAATGAAGATGTAAAGATAAATGAAGTAATAAGAGAGATTAAAAAATTTTTGTAAAGGAGGAATAATGAATCATAATGAACATAAAAAACACGAAACAGACCACTCAAAACACGACAAGCATACAAAACACACCCATTCCCACCACATAGAAGAATTTAAAAAGAGATTCTTTGTATCTCTTCTACTTACAATCCCTATCCTGATTCTTTCAGATATGATACAGATGTGGTTTGGTTTTAAAGTTGATTTTCCCTTTAGAAAATACGCCGTTTTTAGCTTATCCACCTTCATATTTTTCTACGGTGGCTGGCCCTTCTTAAAGGGAATGGTAGAGGAAATAAAGAAAAAAATGCCAGGCATGATGACACTTATTGGAATGGCAATAAGTGTAGCTTTTATATACTCATCCTTCACGGTTTTCTCAGGGCAGGGAAAAGACTTTTTCTGGGAACTTGCAACCCTTGTGGATATTATGCTCCTTGGACACTGGATTGAGGCAAAAAGTATTATGGGAGCATCAAGGGCACTTGAAGAGCTTGTAAAAGTTATGCCCAAAATGGCTCACCTCATAAAGAATAACGAAATAGTGGATGTA
>QMOO01000012.1 GCA_003648245.1 Caldisericota bacterium | reverse complement strand
TTCGTCAAGTTCATCAAAACCTTCCATTTCTTTATTAATAATCACTCCAAATTTCTTGTTTAAGTCTTTAACCACTCCTACTGCAATTTTCAAGTCAAAAAGACCAAAAGGTGTGGGTTCGGTAATGAGTATTATGTAATCTCCACCTTTTGATGCTTCAACCATTGGGCAGGAAGCTCCCGGAGGTGAATCATATATTAATATTTCTCCATCTCTTATGTCTTCCAGGGATTTTTTCTTCACAATTCTTATAGCACTTGTTGTTGTAACTTCTGATATGTTTAATTTTCCTTCAAAGAATTTTAAATTTTCTCTTTTTCCATATGTCAGAGTTCCTATTTCTCTTGGAACTTCAAACATCGCTTTTTCTGGACAATTTAATACACAGTTACCACAACTCTTACAGAGCTCAGGGAAAATTTTAACCTCATTGTTAAATGATAGTACCACTATTGCATTGTAAGCACAAACCTCCTGACATACGCTACAGAAGTTACATTTATCATAATCTACCTTTGGAAATGGAAGAGTTATGGATTCTCTTTTTTGTATATCAGGTTTAACAAATATGTAACCATTTGGTTCCTCTACATCGAGATCTATGTAAGTTGTGGGATACCTTTTGGATAAAGAAAGGGCAAGGGAAGTGGAAATTAAAGTTTTTCCTGTTCCTCCCTTGCCCGATGTAACTGTAATTTTCATCTATTCTCTTTAATCTCTCTCAAGAGATCTTTTATTTCTTCAATCTCTTTTTTTAAATTGTCCAATTCATCTTTAAGAGAATGAATTTCATACATTGGCGGGACTGGTGGATTTCCCATAGGTTCAATTCTTCTTGGTTGTTCAGAGGATGGTTGTGTACCACTTTTTGCCATTTCTACAGCGTCTTTTACTGTTGTTCCAGGAGGAACCCTTATCATTTCAATTCCTGCACTTGCTAAAATTCCTGCACTGTTGGGGCCAAAATCTCCACTTACAATTTTCCTTACACCTTTGCTGATAATGAACTGAGCTGCTTGAATGCCTGCACCCTGCGCTGCCATAGCAAATTGATTTGGAATCACCTCAAAGTCCATGGTGTCAGTTTCAACAATCATATAGTAAGCACATCTTCCAAACCTTGGATCAATTTGAGACTCGAGAGTTTCTCCTGTTGATGTTACTGCTATTCTCATGGTTTATCTCCTTTTTAATTCTTCTATTAGTTTTTTAATTGTATCAAGTTCTCCTTTTAAATTCTGTATTTCGTTTCTTATATTATCTATGTCAGGTGTATAAGATTCATAATAAGGTGAATATGAATATCCGTAATAATTCGATGGGTAATATCCATATCCATAGACACGGTAAGGATAACTCCATCTCCAACCTCTGGGAAGACCTGTCCAGGGGCAATAGCCAAGGGTTGCTCCCCATCCGAATCCTCTTCCAAATCCGCCGAATCCTCTTCCGAATCCCCAGCCTCTACCAAATCCTCTACCAAATCCCCACATTCTGTCTCACCTCCTTTCTACTATTAGTATAATAAATTGAAAAAAATTGTCAATATTTATCCCTTTCCAAAAATTTCCTTATTATAAAAGAAGCAACCTCCACCCCCTTTGTTCCTCTTCCAAAAGCAGCGTCAATTCCGCATTCATCCTTTATTTCATCTGATAGTTGAGTTCCTCCTCCAATTATCAACAGTTTGTCCCTCACACCTTTCTCTATTGCTATCTGGTTCAATTTTTTAAGATTAATTCTGTGTACATTACCGTGAGTTACTGTGGTTGAGGCAAGAACTACTTTTGCTCCAACTTCAATTGCGGCATCAATAACCTTTTTAGGAGGGACACTTGTTCCAAGATATATCACTTTAAATCCCCATTTCTCAATTCCTTCATGTTTTATGTCTATTATTTCTTTAAGCCCTACGTTATGTTCATCCTCACCAAGAGTTGCAGCAACACATTTTATTCCACCAAATTCTTTAACCTTTTCTCTTATAACTTCATCTGAAAGGGGTTTTATTCTTTCTTTTACCTTTATTTCACTTTCCTTTATAAAAAATGGAACCTCTCCTTTAATCTCTATGTAGCTTCCCTCTGCTGGATGAAGGACCTGTTCATGGACAACTTCAACATTTTTCAATCCAAGCCTTTTTGCAATCTCCTCTGCTGCATAAGGTGCTTTTTCAGAGTCAATGGGGATAAACATTGATAAAAGAATGATTCCATCATTCTTCCACTGGACCTCTGGTCTAAAAAGTCCTTCTTTTTCGTATTTCTCCTGTTCTTTAAGCCTTATGTTTACATTATCTGTTGGATCAAGTTCATCAATGTAAACTATTTTCTCCCTTTTACAGAGGGTACAACCATCTATCAAATCACATGGTTTCTCAATTCCTTCTGGTAAATTGTTGTAGCCGAAGTGATGACAGACTGGAGCAAGATAATCTTCCTCCCTTTTAACAACAGTTCCTGCCTCATCTCCCTCATCTATTGGCCTTTTTATTCCATCCCCCACTCTCTCTGGATACATACCTGAATCGACAAAAAATCCTTCTTCCAATGCTTTGAAGTATCCACCAATCTCGATAATTTCCTCAAGGAAAAGCACAGCTCTTTCAATGAGCTCCCTAACCTTTTTCTTCATGTATCCATTCTCTCTTATCTTTAAAACTTTCTTTATTCCATCTGAAGCAATGAGAGTTTGCTTTGCAGTATTTATTGCATTAATTGAGTTGTAATGCCACGGAACGTTTCTTCCCTCGTCTGGGGTTATGGTAGATTGTATGTCTACAGAGGTCAACCTTGATATAAGTGCATTTAATGTGTGATTTACAGTTGCTTCCCTTGTATCAGATTCAATGTATTTTGTGTTCATTTGAGCTCTAAATCTGAAACCTTTAAATACCCTTCTCAAAGCTACAGCGTAGGGTATATCCAGCCTCAAGGAAGGCCATGGAGAAGCATCTGGGGGTACTGTGGAGAGAGCTATTAAATCTTTCCTCATCCCAATTTTTAATGAAAACAAAGAATTTATTGCATGTTGCACAAAGAGTTCTGGCATGACTTTAAAACCATACTTTGCAGTTGCATTTGCGTTGTGAGCACCATCAATCTGTAGCATATCTACACTTGCCATTATTCTTTTTGCTACTGCAGCATCAACAAAGGATCTAACTGGATTTATATTCCTGTAGAGGATGTTGTATTGGGGGTCCTGATGGGCACCATTAACCCCTTCCTCTGCAAACAGAACTGCAATTTCCGGACCTGCAATGCCAGAAACATAGGAGTGAAAATTTATGGGCCTTCCGACTTCATCTTCTATCAAATCAAGTGCCTTCCTTGTTGCTCTTATTTGTTTTCTTGTAATGGGTATCCCTCCCACACCCTCAGGAGTACCTTCAATAAGTCCATCAAAATGACTTTGACCAAGAGTTCTTATTACCATCATATGATCTGCACCATGCCATGCAGCCATTCTCATTCTTCTTATATCATCCTCAAACCTTCCAGAGGCAATTTCCACTGTTACAATGCAGTCAGGTTGGGGATCTATATAATTCATCTGGCGGGAAGCCGGAAGAGGTATACTTTTCTTTAGTGGTTTACTTGTTTCAAAGTATGTGTGTATCCCTATCTTTTGCTCTGGAATTTTCTCTCTCCATATCCACCCATACCTTCTCGGTGTGTAATTTTCAAGATTCTTTAATATCTCTCTTATATCAATTTTTTTGTCTGGCTTTAGTTTCATATCTCCTCCGATAGTATTTAGTTATCTTATCCCAGCCAATCCCCTCTGATAATTCTTTTCCTGCCCTTAGATAATCCCTTTTACTTAATTCAGAATAGAGAAGAACAATTCTTCCAGCACCATGTCCAAGAAGATTCTCCTTTACCATTCTTTCAACTATTTTCTTTGCTTCAATGCTCGAAAATCCCATACGAAGTAGGACACTTCTCTCAATGGAGGGAGAGGTGTGGGTTCTTGCAAGTTCAACAAGTGGATCAACAATTTTTTCTGTAAGTTTCCAGAAATACTTTATTAATTCCTCTTCATCCATGTTCTTTAGATGTTCTCTTCTTTTCTCGTAATCATCTTTTCTATGCATTTATCTTTACTCCTTTCTCAAAGAGGAATTTTTCAACAAAATCTTCCTTATCTTTCACCTCTTCTTTCAAAAACTTTAGCTCTTTGGATGAGATTTCATCTATTCCTTTCAATCTATGTTTAAGATAGGACCTTTTAATATCTTCCATTGGGTATTCCTCAAAACCAAGTTCTTTCACATCCTCTGGAATAACAATTTTCTTTCCAGGAATGTTATCTCTTGGATTTCCAATACTTACCTCAATCCCCATCTTTTCAGCAAAGGTTAGTTGAGCAAAGGGATGTTTTCCAGCGCCTGTATATTCTGTTTCCTGAACCACTATTATTTTGTCCTCAGGTAGCTCTCTCGCAAAGGGTATTGCTGCTGACAGAGAAGTGTTTCCAGCAGGTCCTCTCTCTATCCCTTCAATTTGTGCTAAAAGAATTGTTGTGTAAAAGACTTCTCCTTGAGAAACAAGAAGGTATCCGTCCATATATCTTAGCGGTCTTGCTGCATTTATTGGTACATCCACTCTGTCTGGGTTTATTGCAAAAGGTACACCAAAACCTGTGTGGCCAGTTGTAAAAGATTTTCTATTAAAGTCGTGATCGCTTGCCATATGAAGTCCTCTTAAATCCACTGAAACCCCGATAACCTTTGTATCTTCACATCCAGCCTCTATTAAACCTCTTGCAGTCCCTGTTACATTTCCACCCCCTGCATGAGTTACAAGAACATAATCTGGACATCTTCCATATTTTTCCTTTACTTCAATACCTATTTCATAACCCAATGTTTCAATTCCTTTTATTCCATAGGGAGTATAGAGTGATGCGTTAAAATAACCAGTTTCGTCAAGGAGGACAAGAGCCCAATAGAATAGTTCTGGCCCAACAGTGAGTTGCCATACTTCTGCTCCATAAGCTTCACATTTTCTTCCCTTTTCCAGTATTTCAGGTTGACCAATTCCTTTTGAGTCAAAAACTTCCTGGACAATTATGCATTTTAAATTCCTCTGGGCTGCCTGAGAGGCAACTGCAGCTCCATAGTTTCCACTTGTTTCTGCAATGACACCCTCATAACCCTTTTTCTTTGCCTCATACACCGATAAAGCAGCTCTTCTTGACTTGAAGGACCCGGAGGCGTTTGCTGCTTCATCTTTCAAAAGAATTTTTGCTCCATAACCCTTTCTTGATATTTTTTTAATTACTCTATTTAAATTTTTCAATTCATACATAGGTGTATTACCTACTTTTGTTTCCTTGAGTATCTTTCCTACATCTTCTATGGAGTATCCAATGGAACTCATTAACTCTTCATAGTGAAACCCAATTTTACCAAACCTGAATTTCTCGTAATCAAGCCCTCCAAGGCATTTTTTCATAATTTCTGGACTTTTCCTCATAAACTCTTCAACTTTACCCATCCTTGTCCTCCAGATATCTTTCTCTGATTTTCTTTCCAATATCAATCAGTTCTCTTATTGGTTTACCAAAGTTGTGCCTGTAAGGGGGTGAAACCGAAAGAAGAATTCCTTTTACTTTTCTTCCGATAGGTGTTTCAATCTCAACAGTGTCACCAATGTTTGCATCATGTAATAAATATCCTCTAACTTTTGCTTCAAAGGGTAGGTTTTTAGTATCGTCAGGTAAATGTTCTGCTCTTTCCTCTGGTTCAAGTAAAACCAGTTTTATTTCCACATAATCTCCTTTTCTTACCATATCCCCTCCTTTATCTTCTTTTTCACCTCTACCAGTATATAAAAAAGAAATCAGCCTGTCAAACAGGCTGATGGCGAAATTCTTAAATATTAAATTTTAAAAAACTTAAATTGTGGACTTAAGCCTCAACTATGCTGCTAAATCTTCTCCTCCATCCACTCTTATTACATTTCCTGTCATCCAATATAAATTTTTATTTGTTAAAGCAGCTATAGCTTTTCCAATATCCTCTGTAGTTGTAAGTCTTTTGCTTGGATTTTTAAGTTTCGCAAGTTTTACAAGTTCTTCATTACCAGGAATTTTTCTTAAAGCTGGGGTATCTGTAACCCCAGCTTTTATTGCGTTGGCAGTTATACCAAAAGGTGCAAGTTCATAAGCAAGCTGTCTTATGTAGGATTCTATGGCAGCCTTAGCTGCTGAAACTGCTCCATAGTATGGAAATACTCTTTCGTCTCCGGAACTAACCATGGCAAAGATCCTTCCTCCATTTTTAAAGAGACCTCTGTAAAACACATCTTGAACCCAATAAACAAGTTGGTTTGCCATAACGTCAAGTGTCATTTCAAGTTGTTTTTGATTTAAAGCTTCTTCTTTATCCTCCGCTATAAGTTTTCTAAGTGTTCCAAAGGCAAGGGAATGCATCACTACAAAAATGGAGTTTTCTTCACTATCATTTTTGAATCTTTCTTCAATTTTATCCAATACATATTTTCTGTTGTTTGGATCTGCTGCGTTAAGATTAAAAAATTCTACTTCCACTCCCTGATCTTTTATTTTATTTATTACTTCCTCTACTTTCGGCATGTTTACTTTTCTATCAAAGTGTACACCAAAAATGTTGAATCCCTTTTTTGCGAGCTCAATACTTGTAGCAGCACCGAAACCACTGGAAGAACCAAGAACAAGTGCCCATTCTTTCATATGCACCTCCTTTTATAGAAAGAGATACTTAGAAGCTATAATTGTTACATTTTTATGGCTTTGGTCTTGGAATTTTTGGATTGCTTCCCCTTGGTCTTAAAAATCTGAAAAACACAGGTCTTCTGTCTGGAATAGTAGTCTTTCCTGTTTTAGATTGAATGAGTAAAGAAAGTAAAGGGAGTAGTAGAAAATAAAGAATAAACAGAGCTACAACTATCAAAGTTTCTCTTCTTTTAAGTCCATAGAGTATGACTATTCCATAAATAATAAGTACTATAGACCAAATATAGAAAATGTCCACTCTTCTCAAGAGCTGAAAAAGATAGATGGAGCTATTTTGAGGTAAATTTGTTGCTAAGCCTATTCCTCTTCCTGGTAAACCAAGTATAGTTCTAATCAAGAGAATTAAACTGTTAGGGAGGTATCCATACACAACTATGGAAAAAAGATTTTTATATTTTCCTCTTTTTCCAATTATAAATGTAATAACTATGGATACAAACCATAAAATCAGAATATTAACAAGAGCACCTATTGCTGACAAGCTCATGGAGAAAAGTACAGGAGGTCCCTCTGCTTGAGATATCTTTTGAGAAATTACCCTTGTGGTACTATATCCAGAAATTGCCTGAATTATAAAAATAACGACAAGAGGATAAAGGAAGTCTGGACCTCTCTTTAACTTTTTGAGAACCATTCTTGGTTTTATAAAGATGTAGATAAGATTTAGTAAGTCCTTCATGTTTTCCCCCTTTATTCATACCTTAAGGCTTCAACAGGTTTTAGGTTTGCTGCTCTATAGGATGGAATTAATCCTGCAATAAGACCTACTACTGTTGCAAATACTATAGCGAAAAGCATAAGCCACAAGGGGGCTGAAACTTTAAGAGTTGCACCAGATACCATGGTTGATGAGAAGAAGGTTATAATGTTATTTAATAGAAAGGAGAGAAGAATTCCACCCAATCCACCAAGGAATCCCAATGCAGCTGCTTCAGAAAGAAACATCCAGAGTATATCTGTATTTGATGCACCAATTGCCTTCATTATTCCAATCTGCCTTGTCCTTTCGTATATGGACATTGTCATTGTATTCACAATACCTATTCCTGCGACAAGAAGTGATATTCCTGCAATTCCTGCAAGTATAAATTGTAAAATTTTAAAGACTGTGGAGATTGAATCAATAATGCTCTGAATGGAAAACACAACAAATCCCATATCCTCTATCCTTTCAGTAACTGCATTTACAGTATCAACATCCTTTACCTTTACAATAACTCTATTGTATCCAGTAACTTCTGGTTTTATTGTTCTTCCTGTGCGCCATTCATTTACACTTATTACAGTATTAATAGGCGCATACACACTGTAATCATCCTGAGTACCTTTTTCTTTTAATATACCTACTACCCTAAAAATATAGGTTTTCTTTTCTATTTTTTCACCAATCACCCTTTTAATTGTAACCTTAAACATTTTTCCTAAAGGGTTTACCGTTTCTGAAGCCCCAGTTTTTGGATTGTAGAAACTCTCTCCAAATTTTGATCCAACTACCACTGCATATTTATCACTTTTTGTGATATACCTTCCCTTTTCGAGTTCTCCCGCTATCTTTTCAACCTCTCTGGGTTCAATTCCTGTAAAACTTACGCTGCCCTCGAGTCTACCTATTTTCACAATCACATCAGGAAAAGTATATACAGGAGAGAGAGCTTCTATTCCTTCGATTTTTTTAATCTGGTTAATAGCATCTTCATCAAGTATTTTTATCTCTTCCATTCTTCTTGGAGCAAAAGGACCCAGCTTAACATTACTTGGATAAATACTAAGAAGAGTTAAATCTCCTACAGATTCAAACTGAGAAGTTATGCTTGTTTGCATAGCAATTCCAACAGATACGAGAGTTATTATTGCAGCAACGCCGATTAGAACTCCCAATGACGTAAGAACAGTTCTTGTTTTTGATCTCTTTAGATTTCTAACTACGATGGAAACTGTATCTGAGAATCTCATCTTTATTTACCTAACCCAAAAAGTGAGAGGATAAACCTAATGAGCTTTTGCCAGAATGTCAGTTTCTCCTCTTTTGCTTCCTCCTCGGTTTGTTTTTTTAAAACTTTAATCTCCACAGTTTTTTTCTCTTTATGAACTTCATTGGAGTCGTCTACATACTGCACAACTATCTCTCCATGATATGTTCCTGCCTCTTTTATATTTCCTTCAAATTCATATGTATCAAAATTCCCAACGTCAAGAGTCCCTATGTAGTAATCTCCACCTTTCACAGGTAAACCTTTTAAGAATACAACTATACCCTTTACAGGAAAATTTCCTGTATTACCTATATCGCAGGAGATAACAAAATTTTCTCCCTCTTCAATTTCATCTGGATAAACAAGATTAAATATTGAAATAAGAGGGTTTCTTAAGATTGTAACACCGATGGATGCTCTATTCTCGTATCTATTCCCATCCTTATCTTCATAATTTATAGTTAGTATTAGATTGTAAGCACCGGAATCTGCATCTGGTGATACAGAGAAAGAATAGAGAGAATTTATTCCGCTGCCAGGGGATAGTTTTAGATATGTATTAATATTTGAGCTGTTAAGCGGGGAAAACGGAAATAGATTGTTTGAACCTTCAACCTTGTCTATTCTTAATGTTATATTATACGCTGTCTCCTGTGAGAAATTTAGTACAGAAACACTTACCTTGATATTTCCTCCAGGAGTTACTTCGTATGGTACTACGCTAAAGGATGAGATAGATAAGGTGAGGTTTTTTTGTGGTTCTTTTCTTGAAACCACAACCCCTACTCTCTGTTCTTCCTTATACACAGTTGTGTTTTCGTATGTAATTCGTGTAAGAAAGTTGTAGACACCGTCCTTTGCATCGTTTGACACAGAGAAAGTTATACCCTTTGTAACTTCTTTTTTTGGCTCAATTGTGTCGAAGTAAATTGTACTTCCCTTTTGAGTGGGAGAAAATGGTGATAAATCATTTGTCATCCCTACACCTACAAATTCAAATTTAGTGTTTTTAGCTTCACTTTCTCCGTTGTTAAGGAGTGTTATTTTAACATTAATATTTTCTCCAGGTAATGCAACTTTGGGTTCCATGGCAATATCTTTAATTATAATATTAGGTTCGTTCTTATCTTCTTTTTCTGAAACGTAAATCCCTACCTTTTCAACCCTTGTATATTCTTTTAAGGAAAAATCTTTAAAATAGATATTAAAAAGCATATTGTAAGTTTTAATGGGGGCATCTTCATCAATATAAAGATTAAACACTACCTCTTTTTCATCTTCTGGAGGTATGTCTCCTATATAAATAGTGCCTCCACCTTTTGTTAAAGAAAAGGGATACAATGAGTTAGTACCCTCAATGTTTTGAAGCGAAATTCTTACATCTTTTGCAGAACTCTCTCCAAAATTTTTAATGCTTAAGCTCAGTTTAAAGTCATCACCCTGAATTACCTTTTCTTTGTCTATAGAAAACTTTGATAGATATACATCTGGTAATTTTGAAGTTATAAGAATACCTACATTTTTTGTGTCCTTGAATGAGTTACCTTCCTCGTCTTCATATTCAATTTGAAATATAATATTGTACAGTGATGGTTCTACTTTCTTATCGCTTCCAAAAACAAGACTCTTTTCTACAGTACCCCCGTGTTCAAGTTTTTCTATATATATCGTACCTTCCTTTATAGGTGAGAAATACCTAAGGGAACCACTCCCTTCTATGTTTGATGGAGTAATTCTAATATTCCGCGCATCTTTGCTTCCGAGATTTGAAATTCTAAAGGATATACTAAAACTTTCTCCAGGGAGGATTATTTCAGGTTCAACTCTAAAAGATAGAATCTCAATATCTGGTTTGTCGCTTTTCTCGTTCACCTTTATACCTATGATTTCTTGATCTTTATAAGTTACATGATTATTGTCTTCATAAGAAAATTCTATAATAAAATTGTAGTTACCACTTTTTATGTTCTCATCCACAAGAAACTTCAAACTCATTTGCTCTTTTTCATCTGCTCTTATTGAGTTTATATAGGAAACATTTCCTCCACCATATGGAGAGAAAAACATTAATGAGTTGCTTCCCTCAATTTTAGAAATTTCTACTCTAACATTGTTTGCGTCCTTTCCACCTATATTTTTGATTTTTAAGTTTAGAGAGAATATATCGCCACCTTCTATATTCTTTGGTTCTGTTTCAAATGAATCTACTGTTAGGAGAGGCCTATTCTCAATGGATGGAGGAGAAACATCAATGCTTATGATCTCTTCCTCAGAATATCCTCTTCTCCCTTCGCTAAACCAGTTAACGATAATATGGATTCTATAGATTCCTGTTTGTGCCAGCGGGTCAACAAAAAACTCAAAATCTACCTTACTTTCCTCAAGCGGCTCTATTTCTTCAATTTTTCTTGTATCTGTCTTATTCTTGGGATAGAAGGGACCAAGATCATTTCTGCCCTCAACATTGTTTACCTTCACAGTGATGTTTTTCGCGTTATCTTCGCTGCTGTTATTTTTTAAGGTAAGGGTTAAGGTGAAATTTCCTCCTGGATATATCTTTTCGGGATTTAATTTATAACTGGATACCTCAAGCTGTGGTTCAGAATAAATGACAGAAATACCCATAATTAAACTCAAGATAATTGATAAAAGAATCAGCTTTTTCATTGTTTCCTCCTTAAAATTTCAATGTTTTCTATTTTTCCATCTCTTATGTGTATGATCCTATCACCGAAATGCGCAACTTCAGGATCATGAGTAACCATTACAATGGTCTTCCCGAATTCTCTATTAACTTTCACCATTTCCTCCATAATTTTTCCTCCTGTTTTTGTATCAAGGTTTCCTGTAGGTTCATCGGCGAGAATTATCTCCGGATTGTTGGCAAGAGCTCTTGCTATACTGACTCTTTGTTGCTCACCTCCAGAGAGTTCACTTGGTCTGTGGTGAAGCCTATCTCCAAGTCCTAAAGATGTAAGAAGTACCTCTGCTCTTTTCTTCCTCTCGTTTGGGGAAATATTATAGAATATCATGGGTAACTCTACATTCTCAATAGCTGTTAATGTAGGTATTAAATTGTAAGCCTGAAATACAAAACCAACGTTCTTTCTTCTGAATATTGCAAGCTGATTCTCATTTAAAGTTGAAAGATCTACTCCGTTTATGAAGACTTTACCGCCTGTGGGTTTTTGAAGTCCACCGAGCAGATTGAGAAGTGTAGACTTTCCACTTCCAGAGGGTCCCATTATTACTGCAAACTCACCTCTTTTTATCTTTAAATCAACACCTCTTAATGCTGGAACAACCACCTTCCCAAGTAAGTATTCCTCAGTAAGATTTTCTGTGCTTATTACATATTCTTCCATATCACTTCCTCTCATAAGTTTCAAACTAATATACGAAGAAAATAATCCTTTTGTTTCAAACGGTGAACATTGTTCACTATATAAGTATACTAAATTTTTGGAAGTTTTGTTTTTTAATTTATGGAGTAAATATTATTGTAATTTTTCTTTCACTTCCATTCCATAATACTTCTGCTCCAAAAGTTTCAGCAATGAATCTCAATGGAACAAATGTTCTTCCTTTTGCAATTTTTGGTGCTACATCAAGGGTAATTTTTTCACCATTAACAATTGCAATTTTACTCCCTATCTGGAGAATAATGTTTATATTCTTACTCTCTAAGTTTATGATTACAGTTTTTGTTTCTCCAATCCAGCCAACTTTTGCTCCAAATCCCTCAGCTATAAATCTTATGGGAACAAGAGTTCGTCCATTCTCAATGAAAGGAGGGGCATCAAGCGTATAGCTATCTCCATTTATTTTTGCTTCTTTCTTTCCTATCCAGAGCTCTATTGCAATATTTTTCTTTTCGTATATAACTTTTCTATTCACTTCTGCAGTATTACCTGCAGAATCATATGCTTTTATATTAATTAAATTCTCACCAGGATTTAATTTTACAATCTTTGCGAATATACCGCTACTTGACACAAGCACTTCTTCCCCATTAATCTCCACTGTAGCATCATTAGATGTATGTCCTCTAATGAGGACAGAGTCTTTGTTTGTTTTATAATTATTGGGTATATCAACTTCCAGTGGAAGTGCTGGCTGGATAAGTTTCTTTGTTAAATCATACTCTAAGTAGTAAAATGGTTTATCATCATTGGGATAGTAATCCCAGTTGTTATCTTCCTCTTCATACCAATACCCTACTCCAACCCAGTAGTTAAATTTTTCAGGGTTACCAATGAGAATTCTCGGAAAAGCTATTTCAACAATATTAGAATTATTTCCTATTTTAAAACTCTCTATGTCTTGATACTTTTTCCACTCGCCCTCTGCATATATAGCAATGTAACCC
>QMOO01000011.1 GCA_003648245.1 Caldisericota bacterium | reverse complement strand
TCCATGGAATAATTCAATACCTTAACACCATCTCTACCTTTTAAAACATTTACAATCTCCTCAACTACCTCTTTTCTTCTTCCTTCGCTTATGTTAGGGACAGATTCTATTATCCTTTTCATCTTTACCTCCAAGTTTATTTTACATGAAAATAAACCGCTCAAAAAATTTTTAATAATGTAAAAAAAGAGATATACTTTTAGTATGAAGTTTAATCTCTTTAAAAGAAAGAGAGAGAAATTTGCCCTTACACTGATGGGTGGTGGTGCAAGGGGACTATCACACATAGGGGTACTTGATGTACTTGAAGAGAATGGGTTAATTCCAGATATAATAACTGGTACATCCATGGGAGCTATTGTTGGAGGATTGTATGCTTCCGGTCTATCCCCTAAAAAGATGGAGAAGTTGGCTTTCAGCCTTGATTTAAGAAATTTTATAAATGCACCAAAAATACCAATAATATCCAATAGATTAAAAAAAGTGTCTGACTATCTTATATATGAAATATACCTTAGTCTTCTTTCAAGAAAGAGAAGTCTATCAGAGAAAGATACGGTGGAAGAATTCCTTAAAGACCTTGTGGGAGATATAAAAATTGAAGACCTCAAAATAAAATTTGCATGCAATGCAGTTGATTTGGTCTCTGGAAAAGAGGTTGTTTTTGATAAAGGATGTCTCTATAAAGCGATGAGAGCATCTATGTCTCTCCCCATCATATTTGAACCAGTAAAAATAGACGATATGGTTCTTGTAGATGGTGGAGCGTTAAATAATGCCCCAGTAGATATAGCAAAAAAACTTGGAGCAGAGAAAACTGTTCTTGTGGATATTCATATTCCACCTAAAAGGGTTGAGGCAGAGAAACTTTCAAATACTTTTTTGATACTGGAAAGAATATTAGATTCCATTTCATACTATCTCCTTGAGGAAAAGATAAAACATGCAGATTTTATAATAAGAATTCCTCTAAATATTGATACACTTGATTTTTCAGAGCCTCTCTCCATAATAGAGAGAGGTAGAGAGGAGACAAGGAAGATAATGCCCGAGCTAAAGAAGTTTTTAGGGCTTCATTTTAGATAAGATATTTATTATCTCCTGTATCTTTTCCAGCATCTTTCCAGCCTCGGCAAACTTCCCTTCTCTTGTGAGTTCCTTATAATCATTCATATACTCAATCAGTGAATTTATGAGTTCCTGAATATTTTTCTCCTTCTCTCCCCTGGGTTTAAAGGAGACAAGGGAATCTAAAGCTTCATAAAGGGAATCACCCCATGACACCTTTTCAGTACTTGCTGTTATTACCTTCTTTAATTGTGGAATTTTTCCTTCTGTTGCCTGAAGATAGAGAGGTTCCACATATAAAAGAGCATTATCAATGAGAAGAAGTATAGTGTTTCCTCTTATAACCTGTGATCCTTGTTGATTCCACAAAGTTAGTGTTTTTGATATATCAGTATTTTGATCTATCCTTGCCTCTATCTGAAGTGGCCCATATATAACCGTCTCCTTGGAAAATCTATAAATTACAGTCTCACCATAATTAGGCTCATCACATCTTCCAACAAATAGAGCAATCAGATTACTCTTTCCAAGAGGTGTCATCGGCAGAATGTTTACAAACTCCTCCTTCCCCTCTATCTTCATGATAACAAAATATGGTTGCATTTCCTGTATTCCAGTTTTATATTTCTCCTTTGCCTTCTCCCACCTATCCTCTCTGTTGTAGAAGACCTGGACATCTGTCATATGATAATCCCTATACATGAATGATTGCACTTCAACAAGATCGTCTGGAAACCTCATGTGTGCCTTGAGATCTTCACTCATCCTTTCCTGTGGCACAAACAGATCTGGATATATTTTCATATATGTTCTAATAATTGGATCCTCATCATCTATAACATAGAATTTCACCTTCCCATTGTATGCATTAACAGTAAATTTTACAGAGTTTCTTATGTAATTAAACCTTATATCGCCCAACCTTACATGTTCAGAGTATGGATAAAAGGATGAAATTGTAAAGCCATCTCCCATCCACATAAGATTTCCATCCTTATCTATAAATATATAAGGGTCATAACCAAAGAGTAAGAATGGGGCAATCTTATCAACTCTCTGAATAACATTTCTATACATCATTATTCTTGAATCCTTGTTAAGATACCTTGAAAGAAGGATATTCATATCATTAAATTTTGAGGCGAGCATGATTCGCTTTAATAATCCTCCCACTTCGATTCCACCTTCTCCTTCATACCTTGTATAAACATTCTCATTGCCTCTTGGGTAATCAAACTCATCTGTAGATGTCTTAACAAAAACATAGTTGTCTGTTAGCTCTCCATAGTAAATCTCTGGCCTTTTTATACTAACCCCTTCAACTTCAACTCTTGGCGGTATATCCTTTATCCATAAAACTGGAAGCCCTTCCTCAGTAAATTCGTTGACGGGATTCATACAAACTCCATAACCATGAGTGTATTTCAAATGTAGATTAACCCAGCTCTTTGAGCCCTCTGGGAGCAAATTCTGATCAAGCTCCCTTGCAGAAAGCATAACTTCCCTTAAATTACCATTTATATTGTATCTATCCACATCAACATCAATAAATCTGTAGTATGGTCTTATACCCTGGATCTCCTTGTATGTATCAATAAGAGCTCTCCAATCCCATAGTCTCGCACTGTCTATCACTTCAGCGTTATTCTTTATTATCTCCTCGGTAAGAGGAGAGAGCGATGAAATAAAGACATTATTAATTTTGTCAAGGCCATATGCTCTTCTTGTAAATTCAATATTGTAAGATAGGAACTCTGATTCCTTTGCAAGTTCGTTTGGTTCAACTATTACTCTCTGGTAAATACCAGGAAGCACTCCATATAGAACAAGAATCAATACAAACAAAACAACAATAGACAGAAGGAGTTTCCTCTGGGGTCTGAATTTACCAAGATTTGATGAATAGATAAATAAAAGTATGGAGAGAAGCAGAAGAAGAGATATCAAAACATAGTAAATGGGAATTCTCACATGCAAGTCTGTAAATCCAATCCCATAAACAGTACCCCTTTTAGATATCATCATGTTAAAAATGGAAAAATAGGTCTTAACACTGATAACAAGGAATAAAACCCCAAAGAGATAGGCAAACCTTCTATACATTTCATCCTTTGTTAATCTTATGGAAAGAATGAATCGTGCTTTTGACATAATAATGCTATAGAAGAGATAAAGGAAGATAACAAAAACTGAAAGAGATATTAGAAAATTAAGCACATTTAGCACAAAAGGAAGGGTAAAAAGATAAAAGGAAAGATCGTTAGTAAGAACAGGAGTTTGTATACCCACAGGAGTCCTGTATAAGAAAAGAAGCAATTTATTATAATCAAGGGAATTTGTCAGGGAGAAGAAGAAGGATACAGTAACTATACTAACATAGAAAGAAAGTTTAAATATCTTCCTCTGTTTTTTTGTCTCAGGAGTCTCGAAAGGTGTTTTGATAAATTTGAACCTCATTGCAAGATATGTAAAGAGGAGTGTTACAAGAAAAGAAATTGCAAAAGTTAGAATTATAAACAAAAGTCTTCTCTTAAATGTAACGGCAAAGCCCAAACTTTTAAACCACTGATAGTCAACAAATAAGCTGGAAAATACATAGATAAAGATTACAAAACTCACTGGAATTATCATAAAAAGAAAAAGTGGAAGAGAGAATTTACCTTCCCTTTTATAAGTGATTATGAATGGTAAAGAAAATATCAACGCAACCAAAATTATTAAAAACATTATGTTTCCCTCCTTTTTCTATAATATAGAAACTCATCTACTCTTTTAAGAGCTAACTTCACTCCCTCACTCTCCTCATTAACATCTCCCACATCATCAGGGAAAACAAGGTGTCCAAAGGAAAAATCAAAGGATAACTCCTCTATGTATGTTTTGAATTCTTTGTTAAATTTATCTCTAATCCTTTTTGAGATTTTCTCCATCGCCATTTTATCATCTCCTGGAATAAACACTATAAATTCGTCACCTCCATACCTGAAGACAAGATCTGTCTTCCTCACGGATTCTTTAAGTATCTCTGCAAATTTTTTCAACACTCTATCGCCTTCAGGATGACCAAAGGCATCATTTATACTCTTAAATTCATCTAAATCTATCATCATAAGCTGAAAGGAAGATTTGTATCTCATGGCTTTAGATATCTCATAACTTAATATTCTTTCCAGCTCTCGTCTGTTATACAGACCTGTAAGATAGTCTTTAATAGCAAGCTCTTCTGCCTCTTTCTTTAAAGCATCAAGCCTTTCAAACAAGGAATGCTTCTCCATTACTACCTCTGCAAATCTTGCAAGAGTTTCAGCTATTCTTATGTCTGATTGAGTAAATTTGTTTGGCTTCCATGAATCTATATTAATAATTGCTACCACATTATCTCCAATTATTATTGGAACACCTATGTATGACCTAACTGGTGATTTAGATTCTCTTATCCATGCAGGTACTTCTCTTGTATCAGGATAGTATAGTGTTTTTTTGGTTTCCTCTATCTCTCTTATATTTGCTGGTAAAGATGACCTCATTTCTTCCTCAACCTTTTTTACAACATCATCTTCTATTTTCTCCCAAAGAATAAATCTCCACTCTCCATTCTCTTTTACCATTATTGATGCACTGTCAGCACCTGTAATTCTAACAGCTGTTTTTATCAATTCCTTTAATATTTTATCCCTATCTCCAATCCCCCTTGTTAAAAAAATTGTTGATTCTACAAGGAGCTCCATCTTTCTCTCCGTTCTTGTAAAGAAGCTGATACTTTTATCAAGTAGCAGGGTGTAGAGAATCATGTATCCAGCTATAGGTAAACATCTTAAGGAAACAAGCCTTGGATTGTAGATAAAATCAGGTGGATAAATATGAGAAGAGTAGAAGTGGGGAATTACACCAAAGGTTTCTGAAAATATCTCCCCAAGATAAAGTAGGATATAGGAAAATAAAATATAGTAGAGGGATTTTCTCAAGCCAAAGAATGAAAATAGAAGTAGATAGAGAAAGTATAGAATAAAAGTGATACTCTCAATTCCTCCTGAAACATAAAGTATTGTTGTAACAAAAAGACCATCAAGTATAAAACTTATGATAAGGAAAGTGTAATAGTTTTCTCTCTTCAATTTCAAAAAGATGAAATAGGAGAGTGCAAGAAGCAGAAAATAAGAAAGTGAAGCAAAGATGTATGCCCTTGGTGAGATAATCTGAATTTTATCAAAAAAATTTAAAAGTCCTGTAAATAGAAACAAAAGGGCAATTAAGATCTTTATTTTCAAAATCTCAATTCCTCTTAAATAGAGTTCACTTAACAAAAAGGTATCTTTCATATCTTAATTTTAGAAAACCCCAAGTTTTCTAAGTTCCTCCTCGTTAAGCCCGAAGTAATGACCAACTTCATGATACAAAACATTCTTTATCTTTTCAACTAAAGGGATGTTTTCCATCTTTGCTGCCTCTTCTATCTCTTTCATAAAAAGTATAATTCTATCAGGAAGTACACCATTATAACCCAAACCTCTTTTAGTTAGAGGAATACCCTGATAAAGTCCAAGGAGTCTACCACCCCTCACTCCTACCTCTTTTAAAAGAGACATAGAGGGCCTTTCTTCAAGCACTATGCTAACGTTCTTCATATCGTTTTTAAAACGCTCCGGAAGTCTATCTATTAATTCTAAAACTATCCTCTCAAATTCTTTTCTTTCCACAACCCAATTATATGATAAAATTCTTTATATGAATATATTGAGAGGAGATTTAAAGGATTTCTCATTTTATGACATTCTTACGTTGATAAAGAATATCCAAAAATCTGGAGTTCTAATTATTGAATCTCAGGGAGAGGAATTTGGAAGAATATACTTTGATCATGGCGAGGTAATACATGCTTCAGTTAAAAACTCTCCTATTCTAATTGGAAGTTTATTGGTAAAACATCAAAAGATAGATGAAGAAGAGCTTGAGAGAATACTAAATGAAAATACAGGAGGAAAACTTGGAGAGAAGCTTGTAAAGTCTGGAGCAATAGAGAAGGAGGAACTAAAGAAATTTCTGAAACTCCAGCTGGTGGAAAGATGCTTACACCTCTTTCTCATAAAGGATGGTGGCTTTAAATTTATACCTAACGAGAAACCAAAGGAAATAAATATAAAGATGAGCGTTGATGAGCTCATGCTCGAATTAACGAGAAAATATGATGAATTAATGGAAATAAGGAAAGTTATACCAAATGATAATATTGTCCTTAAGGTAAATCCAGAACCAAACGTGGATAGTATGACATTCTCAAAAGATGAGTGGGAAATAGTATTTATGTGCGATGGAGAAAAAACAGCAGGAGAAATAGCCTGGTCATCAAAGCTTGGTTACTTTGAAGCATTAAGAACCATGAGAGATCTCGTTCTCTCTGGCCTTCTGTTAAAGGAGGAAGAAAAATGAAGATTTTAAAGAATGTTTCCATCTTTACTGGAGGAGAAAACCCAAAATTTTTTAATAATGGAATTTTGGTGTGGGATGAGGAAAAAATAGTTTATGCAGGAGAGGATAGTAAAGAATATAAAGGTGAATTTATAGATGGGAAGGGAAAACTCTTAATGCCAGGTCTTATAGTTGCACACGATCATCTCTACTCGGCTCTTGCAAGAGGTATACCTTTAAAAAATTACCACCCTGAAAATTTCTTGGATATACTTAAAAATCTATGGTGGAAACTGGATCTAGCTCTGGACAGGGAATCAATCTACTACTCTGCACTTGTAGGGATAATCGATGCCATAAGAAAAGGAACAACCACCATAATAGATCACCATGCAAGTTTTGGATACATCTCTGGGAGTCTGGATGAATTGGAGAGAGTAAGTATTGAAACCGGAATCAGGCTTTCCACATGTTTTGAAGTCTCGGATAGATGGGGAGAGACCAAAGCAAAGGAAAGCATAAAGGAAAATATAAGATTCATTGAAAAATTGAGGAAAGAAAAGAACTCTCTTATATCACCAACATTTGGAATGCATGCTCAGTTTACAATAAGTGAAAAAACCATGAAAGAGTGCGCAGAGGCAGGGAAAGACCTTGATGTGGGATTTCATATCCATGTTGCAGAAGATATAGCTGATAGGGAAGACTCCATTGAAAAATACAGACTGGGGGTCGTTGAAAGACTCTTAAAGGAGAATATACTTGGCAAAAAAACTCTTGCGATTCATGCCATTCATATTGATGAAAAGGAAAAGGATATCATAAAGGAAACTGAGACTATGGTTATACATAATCCTGAGTCAAATATGAACAATGCAGTGGGAGTATCTGATGTTATAGGAATGATGAACAGAGGAATCCTTCTGGGTCTTGGAACAGATGGTTTCACTCAAAACATGTGGAGAGAGACTCAGGTTGCAACCATACTGCACAAGTTAAACAAAAAGGATCCAAATGTTGGATTTTCGGAATCCTACAGAATGCTATTTGTAAATAACCCAAAAATAGCTGAAAGAATCTTTAATAGAAAAATTGGAGTAATAGAGGAAGGTGCTGTTCCTGACTTCATTATGCTATCTTATATACCTCCAACACCTCTAAATGAAAATAATTTCTTTGGCCATTTTCTCTTTGGATTATCTCCAGATTTTGTTGAAGATGTGGTAATAAATGGAAAATTTGTTATGAAGGATAGAGAAATTTTAACTGTAGACGCAGAAAGAATAGAAAGGGAAAGTGAGAAAGTGACCAAGAACCTATGGGAAAGATTCACTTCCACCTAATATGACCCTGTTAAAACTCGGAATAACATTCTTTATCATAATCTTTTTAATAACAAGGAAGGTGGGCCCAGGTATAAGTTTACTTATTGGTGGGATATTCCTGGGTTTTATTTATCCAATTCCATTTAAAGAGGTTCTAAACTATTTGCTTATAACATCTATCTCTAAAGATACTCTTAGACTTACCATAATGCTGTGTATGATATACTTCTTTGCCAATCTTCTCCAGGACAAAAAAATTCTTACAAAGATGATAAAAAATCTTGACTCCTTTATACCCAATAGAAAGATTGTCATTTTTCTTTCTGCTTCACTTGTGGGTCTCATACCTATGCCTGGTGGTGCTTTATTCTCCGCCCCTCTCGTGGAGGAATCAACAAAAGAGATGGTGGCGACAAACGAGAGAAGAGCCTATTTAAATTACTGGTTCAGACATGTGTGGGAAGGTGTATTCCCACTCTATCCTGCTCTCATACTTATATCCATATTTTTAAAAATACCAATCAGAACAGTCTTATTGGCACATTTTATACTTCCGATACTTCAAATATCTGCTGGATGGCTTATAGGTTATAGAGGTGTGAAGCTTGAGAACATAAAGAGAGAAGAGGGAGGTTTTTATGAATTCCTGAAATATTTCTCTCCAATACTCCTTATAATACTCCTCTCCACAGTAGTTTCGCTTGATCTGGTATATGCAATATTTATAACTACAATTCTTAGCCTCATATTTTTAAAACCAAAATCTAAAGAGATTAAGGAATATTTCTTAAAATCTTTTAAGTTGGAGAACTACCTTCTACCATTGGGAATATTCTTCTTTAAAAACCTCATGAATTCAGGAATAGCAAACAGGGTATCTGTTGAGCTAACCTCCCTTCATGTTAGTCCGCTAATCCTACTCTTCTTCCTTCCATTTATAGTAACTTTTGTCACAGGTATCACATCTACATCTGTTGGTGTCTCTTATCCATTGATAGAGAGTTTCTTATTTATAAATGGAAAGCTCTCCCTTTCATTGATGGGACTCGCATTTACAGGTGCAGTAGCTGGCGTTCTCCTGTCTCCCCTTCATCTATGCTTGATAGTAACTGTGAGATATTTTAAGGCAAAATTTGGTAAAGTTTATTCCTTTATTATCCCTTCTGTGATTTTTGTATCACTGGCATCTATTCTTCTGTATTTACTGCTTCTTAAATTCCACTTTTAATATGAAATTGGCGTCTCTCTTCTCCTCCAGCGTAACAAAGTAGATGCTGGATAGGTTTTGAACTTTATCTTTACCGAAATTTTTCAATTTTGAAAAATCCAGAAAGAGTATGGTTGTTATATCTCCCGGAACATCTGAACCCAAGCCTTTCAAAAGTTCATTTAAAGTCTTATTCTCTCCAATCTTCCCAGAGATTATTGAATTTTTTACACCTTCTTCACTACCCAAAAATAGAAAGTTAGAAAGAATTGAGATGGCTACACTTACACCAGATGAGTTTCTACCAAGAATAAGCTCTGCATCCTCAAAGAGGAATTCTTTAAAAGAAAAGTTAAAATTTTGTGACAGATAGTTTTTAAAATTCTCTAATTTCTGACCTACCTTCTCCACTCCTCTAAGATTGGAGACAACAACAAAATTTGGTTTTCCATCCTTCATATCCAGAGATACTATTACATCTTCATTGAACAGAGACAGGAAACCTAAAATATCAAACCCCTGAGTGAAACCAGATATCAGAGGATTCTCTTCCTGAAGAGAAGATACGGCTTGAGATAGAAAATTTCCAAGATCTCTAACTCCAAATATAAAAAAGGGATTTTCGCCCACAAATCTTAGAATTGTTTCAGAGAGGGGAACTGGGGTTGTAGGATTAATTTTATTGTAAAAACCCTTCACAAAAAGGGCATCTTTATGAAATTCTGTATAAAAACCTCCCTCACCAACATTTTGAGAATTGGCATTAAAGTATCCAAATACATTTGAATCTAATGGAACTTTATCAAGCACCTTCTTAAAACCTTCTGTATTTAAAAGGGAGTCTTCCTTTTTGGTATATATCACACTTTTGAAGGTATCAATAGATGTGGTAAAAATAACTGTATCCTTTAGACTGGAGACATAGAATGGTTGGGATACGGGAGAGTAGGGTGTTAGATTTTCTGATGAAGGAACAATTTCATAAACTGTGAAAGATGAGATTTTCTTTTTCTCAACAACACCCCCACCTTTTTCAATCTCATCTGTAAGGAACATGACAAGTTCATTACCTTTTCCTCTCTTTGCATTTATAGATGCAACAAAAGAATTCTCTTTATCCTCAACAAAGAAGATTGAACCATTTTTTTCAGTGTAAGACAGGAATGTGGTTAATTTCTCATCCTTTATAAAATTCTCCAGAGGGATATCACTAAGATCGTAGTAAAGATAGAAATTTGAGTTTTTTGGGGGATAGAGATTACCAGAGAACTCTGCTCTCCTAAATGTAATAAATCCTATTTTATAGAGGAGAAATACCCCTCCTGCCAACAAACAGATTATTAATAGAATGATGATGAGTTTCTTCATGGTTTAACACCTACTCTGCTAACAGTTATTTCCACCTCCCTTAAATCAGGATATAGGAATGGAAGGCTCACTTTTATTTTATCACCTACTTTAACAATTTCCACTATTGAATTAAATTTTTCACTAAACACAGGAAAAGCTTTATCCTTTATCCTAATCTCTCCTAATTTCTCTGGATTTATAACCACATGGGGAACAGTAGCTTCAACGATAAATGGATAAGCCCAGAAATTTGAATCAACATCACTAAACATACTTAAAACATTGAAACTTGCCTTCCCTCTACCAATAGCTTTAAGGACAATTACGAGAAACTCAGCTCTTGTAATCAATCTATCGGGTTTAAATGTTCCATCAGGATAACCCTTCATAACTTCTGCCTTAACCACAGCACCAATTATTCCTCTTCCCCAGTAATCTTCCTTCACATCTTTAAATCCCGTTGAGTAATCTTCTCTTAAAGATAGGATTTTAAATATAACTGCACTGGCTTCTATCCTCGTCATATATTTCTCTGGTTTAAATGTTCCATCGGGGTAACCTTTCATTATTCCATTTCCTACGACGGAGGATACGAACTCACCTCCCCAATAATTGGAAGGAATATCCTTTGGCAGGAAGGAGATGGAGGGTTTAAGTAAAAGAGCATTGGTTATAATGGCACTGGCTTCAACTCTTTTTAATGGAAGGTCTGGTTTAAAACTTCCATCTGGAAAACCAGAAATTATTGCCTGGTGGTACACTCTTAAACAATTAACAAATATTTTAAATTCCTTCCTGATTCCATTAAAACTTAAAGTAAAGTTCTTATACTCTTTACACCCTTCTGTAATTTTAAATTTTAACTTTAATACCTTAGTCTCCCCCTCAGGAATAGATTTTAAAGTGTAGGAAATTTCTCCACTTTTTACTCTAACCATCGGAGTTGAAGATAGAAAACTTACACCATTGTCAAATGAGAGTCTAATCAGCTTTTCTTCACTTTCCTTGTTTCCAGAATTTGTAAAACTTATCTTTATCTCAAACTCCTCTAAGAGTTTAGCTTCCCTCGGAAAATCAAGACTAAAAGTTACATTCTCTCTCCCCTCTCCTTTTATAATTATTAAAACTTCATGCTCAATTGGTTTAATATCTGTGCCTTTCAAGGTGAAAGTTAAAGAAACATTCTTATCGTCTATAACATTTTCTGACTTTAAAGTAATGGATACATTTATTTCCTCGTCCGGTTTTAAACTAAGAATACTAATAGTAAAAACTTTTTCTTTTGAATTAAAGCCTCCCATGGAAGAAGAGATAAAACTAAAATCGTGAGGTACATTAAACGAAAGTTTGATATTCTTACCAATGTCATTACCTGTATTTTTTATGTTTATTTTTATATTAAATATTGAATTAGCACTGACTTCTTCAGGGGATTCCACTTTAAACACTATATTTGGTTTACCGGAAACAGTGAACTTGGTTTCTTCGTCTCCAGTGTCACTATTTGGAATTCCATCATCAAATTCATCCTTGTCTGTTTTCTCTTTAAGTAAGAGTTCATCTATGGGGTAATAATTCACCTCTCCTTGAAGAGAGATATCTGTTCCTACATCAATAGAGTCTGGTATAAGAGATGAAAATGAAATTGTAACAAACGAATTTGGTCCTATAGTTATATTCTTTACATAGATTGTATTATTTTTCACGTTGCCTTCTGCACCATTGGGTAGAAAATCCAATTTTACATCTTTTAAAACGTCGGGAATGGGACATTCAAAAGTAACCTCATTTATTCCCATGTCTCCTTTGTTACTTATTTTTGCAGTAAACTTTACCCTCTCACCTCTCTCAGCTGAACTTGAAACTGAAAGAATAGCATCAAGGAATGGGAAAGACACAAGTTTCTTATTTAAAGAGAACTCTGAAGTTCCTGTATCTTTGTTAGTTAGAGTGGCAGTTACATATTGACCTTCCTTCGCCTCACCAATAATTATGAGACTTTCATTTCCTGAATTTACATTACTTCTACCGAGAAATCTCTCACTATCTCCATGATAGGGAGATGAGTCGGGATCCATAGGGTGGGGGGAGATTTTACCATTATAATTGGAGAGAAAAACTTCCAGAGTACCATCCACTTCATTCTCAACCTCTATTGCTATTCCTCTACCCACTAAACCTACATTTAAAATTTCTGGTGGAGGGGTTTTATTATTAGAGTTTATTATTATTCCCCTGTAATCATTGTTGGTTACAATGTTCTCTGATAAAACATTGGGGACAGATGTCTCTTCCTCTATAAAAATAGCCTTTTTATTAGAATCAAAAGTATTTCCCCTTAACACGTTATTCTTTGAGTGATTTGATATATCTATACAGGTATTATTATTTGTAAAGGAATTCTCAAAAATCTCATTTTTTTCAGAGAAGGATTCTATAAATATACCTGTATTGTTTTTATCAAATTTATTTGAGTAGATTTGGACTTTCGTGCCATATAAAAGATGAATTCCATTCTCATTCTCTGTAAGCTCATTATTAAAAATGTCATTTTCAATGTTATGATAGTCTCTAACCCATATGCCATCTGTATTTCTTAAAATTTTATTATCGTGGAGTTTATTTTTGATGGAGTTATAGAAAACTCTGATTCCAGAATCACACTTAACCACGGTGGAATTTTTTATTTCATTGTTCATAGAGTAGTAAAGCCTTATCCCATAGGTGTTGTTCTCTGCATAGAAACCATCTATCACATTGTAATTTGAATAGTATAGATACAGACCGTATTGCAAATTACTGACAGATACATTTCTTATTTTTACCCCATTTGCTTTGTAGAGATAAATACCTATATTTGCGTTTCTTATGGATATATTGTGTATGTCTCCCTTTGCCTGTTTTGTTTCTATAACACCCTTTCCTTTAAAATTTATTATGGTAATTCCAGATATTTTAAATCCGCTTTTTCTAAAATAGAACAATGTTTCTTCACCAACAACCATGGAAGCATCAATAACTATTTCTGGTCCATCTGGGTTTCTATCTCCATGCTTTTCAGTCTGAGACAAACCATCTATAATTATTGGTTTATTTATCTCTGGAAGTGGATCTTTTAGCTTTATAATCCAGACTTTGCCATTGAAGTTTTTATCTTCCTCAGGAATATCAAATTTTACAACTCCCCCCTTATCTATCGCTTCACGCATTGCGTATAGAAAAGAACCTGCCCCTCTGGAGTTGGTATTGGTAACTATAAATTCTCCTTTGGCAAGTGTAATTTTAAAAGAGAAAAACATTAAGAAGATTAAGACTAACGTTAAAACTTTCTTCATTTTCTAACTCCTTTCCAAAAG
>QMOO01000010.1 GCA_003648245.1 Caldisericota bacterium | reverse complement strand
GGAAGAGCTGTTCCAATACCTTTTCCTGAAATTGCTATTGATGTGGACAAGAAAGAGGACTTAATCTTTGTAAGAAAGATAATGGAGAAATTAAAAGATGAGAGAACTACCCCTTGAGTTAATGTTTAATGAGGAAGCTGAAATAGAAAAAATAACCAGATTTATAAAAAATCATCTTAATAAATTTGGAAGGAGTGGAGTTATATTGGGAGTGAGTGGGGGAGTGGATTCTGGTGTTGTATTGAAGTTACTTTTGAGATCTCTTCCTAAAGAAAAGATCTTTGCTTTAATTTTGCCAGATAGAGATACTGAAAAAAAGAGTGTTTCTCTTGCTCTCTCTTTACTAAAAGAGGAAGAAGTATCATACAAAATCATAAACATTTCTTCAATACTTTCAAAATTTGGAATTTATAGGAAACTACCCTATTGGTTGCTTCCCACAAGAAAGATGAGGGAGAATATTACGAGGAAGTTTTATAACGATTATACAAAGAGATTTAAAAAATCTCCCTTCTTTCTTGGATTGAAGGTTCCTGAAGAGTTGTTAGAAGATAAGTGGTTTTTGAAAGGTATTGCATATCATAGAATAAAACATAGAATAAGGATGGTTACACTTTACTACTATGCAGAACTAAAGAACCTGCTTGTTGCAGGCACGTGTAACAAAACTGAAAAACTTCTCGGGTTCTTCGTAAAGTATGGGGATTCTGCAGTGGATTTAGATCCCATTGCCCATCTCTTTAAAACACAGGTCTTCAAACTTGCTGAAAGACTTGATGTACCAGATGAGATAATTAATAGACCACCGTCTCCAGATTTAATCCCGGGCATCACAGATGAATTCGCCATGGGTTTGTCATATGAGCTGGTTGATAGGATACTTGTAAGGCTCATAAATGGGGAGGATCCAGCAGAAATAGCAAAAATTGTTAATCTCAATGTGGAAAAGGTCAAAATCTTAAAGGAGGCGATGGAAAATTCGCTACATATGGGATCTCTTCCACCTTCACTTACTTAATCTTTTCTTTCAATGTCTATTACAACCCCTTCCATTGTCCAGTAATCTGATTCTAAAGTGAGTATTCCACCTATTTTAAAGTAATCTTTACCATACTTTAGATTTCTCGATTTAAAAGTGAATTTAGCGGTTATATCCACGAGAACGGGTTCTTCGGCAATAACTACTCTTCCATCTGAGGTTTCTACCCATTTTTTTGAAGGTTCAATTTTTGGTTCCTCTATTATGCTTCCAAAGTATCTTCCAGATTTGTCTATTATTCTATCTCCCTTTTTTACTGCCTTTGCAATTTCTGGAGAGATCTCCGTGAGTTTCATAGTAATGAGGTAGTTATTTAGAACTACCTCATTTTTTGAAAACATCGGTTTTAAAAAGTAAAATCCAACAACCAGAATAAGTATAAATACTAATATGTCAAAGATGTTGAATAATCCAAATAGTTTGAACTTTATAAGTTTATTGTTTCTTTCCATATCTTTCCTCCTAAGTGTCTGATTTTCTCATGTAAATTGTAGTAGCCTCTTTCAATATGATATATCTTTTTTATTATAGTCTCTCCCTCTGCTCTTAATCCTGCAAGGACAAGTGCTGCGCCAGCTCTGAGATCAGTAGCAGTTACCTCTGTTCCTATTAGTTGTGCAACCCCTTCTACAAAGGCAGTCCTTCCCTCCACTCTTATCTTTGCGCCCATTTTTCTTAATTCAGGAACAACCATAAATCTATTCTCAAACACAGTCTCTGTAATAAGACTGACCCCTTCGGCTATTGTTGCAAGAGCAAGCATTTGAGATTGTAAATCTGTGGGAAATCCAGGAAACGGCATTGTTCTTATTTCAAACTTTTTAGGCCTCTTTTTAGCTATCACCCTTAGGATCTTTCCGTTCTCTACTTTTATATTAACGCCAATTTCCCTCAACTTGAATACAAGGGGTATTATATGTTCAAATATGACTGGTTTTATAGTTATATCTCCCCCTGTAATGGCAGCTCCTATCATAAAGGTTCCAATCTCTACCCTATCGGGGGATAGCGTAAAATCTGTACCGTGAAGTTTTTTTACTCCCTCCACCCTTATACATTTTGTGCCTGCACCCTCTATCTTTCCACCCATTGAATTTAAGAAGTTTGCAAGTTCAACTACTTCTGGCTCCTGTGCGGCATTTTCAATAAAAGTTTCTCCTTCTGCAAAGACAGAGGCAAGCAGTATGTTTTCTGTAGCTCCAACAGATGGGTAATCAAGATATATCTTCGCTCCCCTCATCTTCTTTACCTTTCCCTCTATCAGGGTGCCAAGAGCCTTAACATCTGCTCCAAGTGCCTTAAATCCCTTTATGTGAAGATCTACAGGTCGCGATCCTATATGACATCCTCCAGGGAATGGAAGTCTTACTTTTCCAACACGGGAAAGAAGAGAGCCTACAAGAGTTATGCTTCCCCTTATTTTGCTTGCTCTTTCATCAGTGATTTCCCAGTTTAAATTTCCAGCTTCCACGCTTACTGTTCCATCCTTTAGATGTTTTACTTTTGCACCCACTCCTCTTATTACTTCAATAAGGGTTTCCACATCCAGTAGTCTTGGTACGTTTCTTATATAGACAGGCTCATCAGTAAGGAGACTTGCTGAAATAAGAGGAAGTGCTCCATTTTTTGATCCTTGTGCTGTTATCTCACCTTTAAGTCTGTTTCCGCCTTCTATTCTATATATTTCCATATAAATACTCCTTTATTATCTTTAATATTCTTTCAGATGCTCTACCATCACCAAAGGGATTATTTTTAACCCTGGGTTTCCATCCATTTTTTATAATTTTTATAGCTTCATTAACAATCCTTTCTCTTTTAGTTCCCACAAGAAAAACAAAGCCACTTTCAATTGCTTCGGGTCTTTCTGTTTCATCCCTTAAAAGAAGCATGGGTCTTTGAAGAGTAGGTATCTCTTCCTGTATTCCACCAGAATCTGACAAAATCAAGAAACTTCTTTTAAGAAGATGTACGAAGTCTACATAATTTAGAGGTTCTACAATTTTTACGTTGCTTAAATTGGAAATTATGGGAAGGATCTTTTCTCTGACTATAGGATTTTTATGCAATGGAAAGACAAAGTATACTTCCTCCGGGAATTTAAGTGCTATCTCTTTTATAGAGAGTGCTATATTTTTAAGTCCCTTATCCCAGTTTTCTCTCCTGTGGGCAGTCACAACTATCAATTTCCTGTGGTTGGGAATTTCAAAAAGGGGACGCCTGTTCATTTCAAGAATCTTTAATACAGCATCGACCACAGTGTTTCCTGTGACAAATATATTTTTCTCATCCACCCCTTCTCTTAATAAGTTCTCTCTTGCTATCTCAGTTGGAGCAAAGTGTAAAGTTGCAAGTTTACCTACAAGGGTTCTATTCATTTCTTCAGGAAATGGAAAGTATCTATTGTGTGTTCTTAAACCTGCTTCTACATGAGCAAGGGGTATCTTATAATAGAATGAGACAAGGGAGGATACAAAAGTTGTTGTTGTATCTCCCTGAACAAGAACAAGATCAAATCTTTCTTTCATCAAAATTTTATCCAATTTTTCAAGTATTCTCTCTGTTATTTCCGATAGAGTTTGTTTTTCCTTCATGATGTTTAATGAATAGTTTGGAGATATTTGAAAAACTGGAAAGAGATCTTCTGCCATTTCTTTATGTTGTCCTGTAAAGATTATTTTTAATTCAATATCTTTCTCTTCTTCCATAACTTTTATTAGAGGAAAGAGCTTTATAACTTCTGGTCTTGTTCCAAATACCACACCTATTCTTTTCATAGAGAAAACCTCTTTAGTATTATTATGGAGAGGATAGAGAAGAATATGGTTACAAGATAAAGTATTAAAATTACCTGCTCCTGTTTCAGTCCGCTGAATAAGAGTTTGTAATGTATATGCTCCATATCTCCTTCAAATATATTTCTTCCCTTCCTCGCTCTTCTTATAATTGAGGAAAATGTATCTACTATTGGAAATCCTAAGGCAAGAATTGCAACAAAAAGTATCACAGATGTTGTTGTCTTTAATGCACCCCATACAGCTATCTCACCTACTATAAAGCCGAGAAGAAGTGATCCAGAATCCCCAAGGTACACCTTTGCTGGAGGAAAGTTAAACATAAGGAAGCCAAGTGTGAGTCCAGTTAGTCCAAAGCATAAACTGGCAACAATGAAAAGCCCCTTCTCTATGGCGACAAATGCAAGGGTTGCTGTGACTATCCCCACTACCCCAGAAGCAAGTCCATCAAGACCATCTATTAAGTTTATGGCATTGGTTATTCCTATAACCCAGAGAAGTGTAAAGGGTATACTCAGCCATCCAAGGGTTATATATCCGCCCTGAGGATTGGTTATGAAGTTGACCTTAATCCCAAAAAGTATGGGTATCACTGCTCCACCAATTTCTCCAAGGAGTTTTTGCCATGGTCTTATGTTGAATTTGTCATCTATGAGTCCTGTAAGAAAAACAACAGTTCCGCCAAGAATAAGTGAGAGTATTTCCAGAGATGGATTTATTATGTAGAGAACTATAGAGATTATAAGAAATGAAAAGTATATTGTTAATCCCCCGGTTCTTGGAATTGCTTTTGGTGTTATCTTTTCTCTTTCCCCTCTTCTTTCATGAGGTTTATCGAGTATCTTAAACCTATTTCCAATATATATGGATAATGGAGTAAATACAGATGATGATATAAAGCCTATAAAAAGATAGTAAACGTGTGGAAGTATATTTTTCATCTACTTTGTTCCAAACAGTCTATCTCCAGCGTCACCAAGACCAGGGACTATGTACCCATGATCATTCAATCTTTCATCTATGGCTATGGTATAGATTGGAATATCTGGATAGAACTTTACCACATAATCAAGTCCTTCTGGAGCTGAAACAAGACATATTACATCAATATCTTTAACCCCCTTCTCTTCCAGTATTTCCACTCCTTTTACTATAGACCCACCAGTTGCCAGCATGGGATCAAGGAGAAAAACCTTTGTTTCGTTAATTCTTTCGGGGAGTTTAACATAGTATGTTACAGGTTTAAGTGTTTCAGGGTCTCTGTAGAGTCCAATATGTCCTACTCTTGCATTAGGTATTAACTCAAGTATTCCATCACTCATAACCAAACCAGCTCTCAGTATTGAAACAAGGGTTATCTCTGTAGAGAGTATGAGCCCTGTTGTTTTTGAAATAGGAGTTTCTATTTCAGTTTCCTTTAGTGGTAAATTTCTTGTTATTTCATAAGCCATCAATGCCGATGTCTCTTTCACAAGTTCTCTAAATTCCTTTGGTTTTGTATTTTTGTCCCTCAGATATGTTAATTTATGTTTTATTAAGGAATGGTTAAGTAGATGCACATTTTTCCAGTTCATCTTACCTCCTTTCAATCTTTAAAAATTATATCACAATTTGATAAATACCGCTCCTTCTATATCCTTTGAGAGAGTGGCTATCTTTTCTTTAAATTTTAATTTAGTTTCAATGTTATCTATTTTCTCTAAAGTAAATTCTGGGTATTCGAATATGAGTCTGCCCCCTTTTTTTAAATATTTTACCGACTCCGTAAGGAGAATCTTTATAAATTTAAGACCATCCTTTCCACCATTTAGAGCTTCAAGCGGCTCTCTTTTCACATCGTCATCAAGCTCATCAAGCATGCTCTCTGGAATATAGGGTGGATTGGAGATAATTAAATCAAATTCTCCTTCTACCTTTTCAAACATATTGCTTTTAACAACTCTTCCAGAAATTCCAAATTTATCAAGATTTGCCTTAATGTTTTTTATTGCTATGGAGTTTATATCGACAAACATGCAGTTCTTAACTACTTCTTCAAGCATTAAACTTATTCCCATAACTCCTGTTCCTGCACACATATCAAGGCAATTTTCAAATCTCTCCGTTTTGTTTACTATATGGTGCATGATCTCCTCTGTTTCAAATCTCGGGATAAAGACGCCGTCAAACACCAGAAATTTTCTTGACAGGAATATCCTTTCACCTGTTACATATGATAAAGGTTTTCCTTTTTTTCTTTCTTCAAACTTCCATATTATCTCGTTAGTATCTTTGTAAGATAGTTCTTCGTTTATTTTCAGTATAAATTCTTCTTTACTCAAACCCAGATGAGTGGAAATAATAATTTCAGATTCAAGATAAGGGTTTTTTGTTTCTGAAAGAAGTTTTCTTCCAAGTTTAAGGAGGTCAAATACTCTATAGGTTGAGTTCTTCAATTTTCCTCTTTCTGTCTTCCTCTTTAAGTGCATTGATGAGTTCATCAATGTTACCTTCCAGTATTTCAGGGAGATTATATAGGGAAAGACCTATTCTGTGGTCTGTAACTCTGTTTTGCGGAAAGTTGTATGTTCTTATCTTTTCACTTCTCTCTCCCCACCCAACCTGTTTCTTTCTCTCTCTACTTATTTCCTCTTCCTTTTTCTTCTGATGCATATCAAATAGTCTTGCCTTAAGGATTTTGAGAGCCCTCTCTTTGTTTTTAAGCTGAGATCTTTCATCCTGGCATGTAACAACAATTCCTGTGGGGATATGAGTTATTCTAACTGCTGATTCAGTTTTTTGAACACATTGACCACCATGTCCACTTGCTCTGAAAACATCTATTCTTAAATCCTCTGGATCTATTTTTACATCAATATCTTCTGCTTCAGAGAAAACTGCCACAGTTACTGTAGATGTATGAATTCTTCCAGAAGCTTCAGTTACAGGAACTCTTTGAACTCTATGCACTCCACTTTCAAACTTTAGGTCGCCATAGGCACCTTTTCCTATTACAGAAAAAATTATTTCTTTATACCCTCCAAGATCAGTTGGATGGGAATCCATAACCTCTATTTTCCATCCCCTTTTCTCTGCATAATAGGCGTACATTCTAAAAAGATCTGCTGCAAATAGAGCTGCTTCTTCCCCTCCTGCTGCTGCTCTTATCTCCATTATTGCATTTCTTTCGTCTCTCGGATCCTTTGGAATGAGAAGGAGAAGTAATTTATTATTTAGCTCTTCTTCCTCTTCCTTAAGCTTTTCAAGTTCTTCTTCTGCAAGTTCTTTCATTTCTTCATCCTTTAAAAGTGTTTCTGTTTCAGCTATATTTTTTCTAACCTCTTTAAGTTTTCTATAGGTTTCCACTATTTCTGAAAGTTCTCCCCTCTCCTTTACATATCTATTTAGAAGCTCAGGATTTTTGTAAATCTCTTCATCATACAACTTTTTTTCTATTTCCTGATATCTTGATTCAATTTCTTTTAATTTCTCCTCAATTCCCATGTTTCACCATCCTTAATAGTAGTATTTTTGTATTAAAGGTAACCTTACCAGAAGGGGTATCTCCCCATATTTCCTTTACATGGAAACCTCTAAATTTAAGAAACTCCTTTACTCCATAGGGTGTAAAGAGTTTTTTCTTTTCGTAAAAGACTTCTTTGCTATTTAAATTAATGTTTTCTATCAGGACATAATCGTTCTCTACATCTAAATTATAGATTAGAAGAGTCTTACCCTTTACTTCTATACCTTTTACAATGTAATAAAATAGATTTTCACACTCTGTATAAATTTCTCCATCAATTCCTTTCTTTATTTTTTCCCAGTCAACAGATTGATTTTCAAATAGTGAAGGTAGGAATAAAGGATTTTTTACAATTTCTCCTTTTTCTATAAAGTCTTTATATGATAATACATTGAGATTCTTTTCTTCTATCAGTTTTTGCCATTCTCTAATTCTTTCTTCTACCCCATTATTTCCTTTCTCTCTGTATAATATCAGGTTTATCTGGCACTATGTGATGTCTTCTACATCTTGCCTCATACTTCTCCTGCGCTCCTATCACAACAATAGGGTCATAATAGGATGCTGGTTTTCCGTCTATTATTCTCTGAGTTCTTGTTGCTTCTTCACCACACACCATACATATAGCTGTCAATTTATCAACCTTTTCAGCTCTGGCAAGAAGTGCTGGCATTGGTCCAAATGGTTCTCCTCTGAAATCAAGATCAAGACCTGCCACTATGACTCTAATTCCTCTATCAGCTAAAAACTCAATTACATCTACAATTTTTTCAGAAAAGAACTGTGCTTCATCAATTGCTACAACCTGCGTATCATCATCTATCTTTGCGATTATTTCTTCTGGATGATCAACACTTATTGCTTCAACCTTTGCTCCTGAATGAGAAACTACCTTTGCTTCATCGTATCTGGTATCAAGGGAAGATTTAAAGACCTGAACTTTTTGCCTTGCAATTTTCGCTCTTCTCACCCTTCTTATAAGTTCTTCGCTCTTACCCGAGAACATACATCCAGCAATTACTTCAATCCACCCCTTTTTCATTAAGATTCCTCCTCGGGCACGATTGTATTTAGAAATTCTTTGTTGCTTTTAGTTTTTATAAGCATGTCTGCAAGCTTTTGAAGTGCCTCAAAGGTATCTGCATTAGCAAGTACTTTTCTTAAGACCCATATTCTCCTGTATTCTTCTGGATCATATAGAAGTTCCTCTCTTCTTGTTCCAGATTTCTTTACATCTATTGCCGGGAAGACTCTTCTTTCAGCAATTCTTCTATCGAGAACGAGTTCCATGTTACCTGTTCCTTTGAATTCCTCATAGATTACTTCGTCCATCTTACTTCCAGTTTCTATAAGAGCCGTTGCAAGTACTGTGAGGCTTCCACCCTCTTCAATATTTCTTGCAGCACCAAGAAACTTTTTTGGTCCACGTATTGCAGCAGGATCAAGTCCTCCAGATAGGGTTCTTCCAGAAGGTTGAGTTATTAAATTATATGCCCTTGTAAGTCTCGTTATTCCATCGAGGAGAATCATGACATCGTGTCCCATCTCAACAAGTCTTTTTGCTCTTTCAAGCACAAGTTCTGTAACTCTCACATGGTTTTCTGGTGGAAGATCAAAGGTTGATGCTATCACTTCTCCCTTAACGGATCTCTCCATGTCTGTTACCTCTTCTGGTCTTTCGTCTACAAGGAGTACCATAAGTTTTATCTCAGGGTGGTTTGTTTCTACAGAGTGAGCTATTTTCTTCATAAGAGTTGTCTTACCAGCTTTTGGTGGGGAAACGATTAATCCTCTTTGACCCTTTCCAAGCGGTGCTATTAATTCAATAAGTCTTATGGCTAAATCTCCATTGGGTGTTTCAAGTCTTATCCTCTCATTAGGGAATATTGGTGTTAGAGTTTCAAATACGGGTCTTCTCCTTGCCTGTTCAGGAAGGAGACCATTTATAGATATGATTTTTAAAAGTGCCGGGTATTTATCCTTTTCTGGTGGTTTCCTTACCCAGCCTTCAATTTCATCTCCAACTCTTAGATTAAACCTCTTTATCTGTGAGGGAGCAACATATATGTCTGAGGAAGATGGTGTGTACTTTGTTCTTAAAAACCCATAACCCTCGGGAAGAATTTCAAGTATCCCTTTTGCTATATATTGTTCTTCCTTTGGTATGTAGGGAAAATAATCGCTTTTTCTTTCAGGTTTAACCTCTACTTTAACTGCATTCTCTTTTTTTGTCTCATCTTTACCTGCCTCTGACTCACTCATTTTCTCCAGGATCTTTTTTATCAATTCATTTTTTCTATAATGAGAGTAATTCTTAACTTTTAGATCCTGAGAAATTTTGTAGAGTTCTTTCATAGTTTTTTTCTTTAATTCTTCTTCTCTCATTCTTTTATACCTCCAATTTAAATTTCAAATTAATGTAAAAATCTGAGGAAAAACGGTAAGAATACCAGGGATATAATACTCATCAGTTTTAATAGTATGTTTATGGAAGGTCCAGCAGTATCTTTGAATGGATCACCCACTGTATCTCCTGCCACTGCGGCCTTATGGGCAGGAGAACCCTTTCCACCAAAGAGTCCCCTCTCTATAAGTTTCTTCGCGTTATCCCATGAACCACCGGCATTTGCCATAAATATTGCAAGAAGCGCTCCACTGACAAGTGCTCCTGCAAGGAAACCACCTAAACCATCTTTGCCAAAGAGGAACACCATTATAAAAGGAGAGGCTATTGTTATAAGAGATGGTATAATCATTTCCTTTAAAGCTCCCTGTGTGGAAATATCAACACATTTTTCGTATTCTGGTTCAGCTTTTCCTTCCATTATTCCCGGAATTTCCTTGAATTGTCTTCTAACCTCCTCTACCATTTTATGTGCTGCTTTTTCCACAGCCGAGAGAGCGTAACTTGAAAAAAGATATGGAAGCATTCCACCTATAAACATTGCTGCAACAACATTTGGACTTAAAATACTTATTATGGATAATTTTGCAGTTTGGGCGTAGGCAACAAAGAGAGCAAGTGCGGTTAGAACAGCTGATCCAATGGCAAAACCTTTCCCCATTGCTGCTGTTGTGTTTCCAAAGGCATCAAGGGAGTCTGTAATTTCTCTTACCTTTGGATCTTGATGGCTCATCTCTGCAATTCCACCCGCGTTATCTGCAATAGGACCATATGCATCAACTGATAGTGACATTCCCAATGTCGAAAGCATACCTAAACCTGCAAGAGCTATTCCATATATTCCTGCAAATCTATAAGCTCCCCATATGGAGAGAGCAAGTATAAGAATGGGAAATATTGTACTTTCCATCCCTACTGATATTCCAGCTAATATATTTGTAGCTGTACCTGTAGTAGAAGCCTTTGCAATTCTTTTTATTGGATTTCCACCTGTATAATATTCTGTAATTAGGCCTATGGCTACACCACTTATAAGTCCAAGAAAAGTGGCATAGAAAGGCTCAAGACTTCCAAGATACACATTAGTAACAATATAACCTGCAATTGTAAATAGTATTGCTGTGAAGAATGTTCCTCCCCTTAAAGCATATTGAGGAGTTATATTTGTTCCAAGCTTTGATGAGAATTTCACGTAGAGAACTCCAATAATAGAAGATATGAGACCTATTGCTACAAGAATTAATGGATAGAATATTCCTTTTTCTCCGAAGGGAGCTGTTTTTGATAATGCATAGGCAATAACTATTGAGGAGACCGTTGCACCTACATATGATTCATACAGGTCTGCTCCCATTCCAGCCACATCGCCAACATTATCACCTACATTATCTGCTATAGTTGCCGGATTTCTTGGATCATCCTCAGGGATTCCTGCTTCAACTTTTCCTACAAGGTCTGCCCCAACATCTGCAGCCTTGGTGAATATTCCCCCACCCACTCTTGCAAACAGTGCAACAAAGCTTGCACCCATTGAATAGCCAGTGATCAATGAAAGAACACTCGTAGTTTTAATGAAACTTGCACCAATAAAATATACTATAACTAACCCCAAGATTCCTAAAGATGATACAGTTATACCCATAACTGCACCACCGGAGAAAGCTACATCAATAGCTTTTCCAGCAGAATGCCTTGCTGCGTTTGTTGTTCTTACATTTGCCCGGGTAGCAACTGTCATTCCTACAAAACCAGAGAAAGCAGAGAGAAATGTTCCAAATATATAGGAAACCGCAACCCATGGATGGATGAGAATACCTACAATTACAGCAAAGATGAAAACTATTACGCCCATTACTTTCCATTCTCTTACAAGAAAAGCAGATGCCCCCTTTCTAATAGCTATGGAAATCTTTTTCATTTCCTGTGTCCCTTCAGGGTTTCTTAGCACTTCCCAGATGAGAAGAACTGCAAAAACAACCCCAATAATAGCAGCAGAAAATGGATAAATAAGTGAACTCATATTATCCTCCTTAGTTCTGGAGCCAGCGGCCCGACTCGAACGGGCGACCAACTGATTACGAATCAGTTGCTCTACCTCTGAGCTACGCTGGCAAAATTGGGAAGAGGCTTCTGGAGCGGGAGACGGGATTCGAACCCGCGGCAGCCACCTTGGCAAGGTGGTGCTCTACCTCTGAGCTACTCCCGCATGGCGGGATCGACGGGATTCGAACCCGCGATCTCCAGCGTGACAGGCTGGCGTGTTAGACCACTACACCACGACCCCGCGTAAATATTTGCTCAGTGGTGGGCGAAACAGGATTCGAACCTGTGACCCCTTGCTTGTGAAGCAAGTGCTCTACCACTGAGCCATTCGCCCTGCTATATTATTCTAATAAAAAATTACCTTTTGTCAAGTAATTGTATAAGTCCACAACATACCCACCAAATCCAAACTCATATATATGCATTATTTTTGCTAAGTATTTCAATGCGATTCTGAGGCTTTTCATTCAGTTTTTGACCTTCTTTTCGAGCTCTTTTATAAACTTTTCCTCATCCTTTGGATCTGGAGTTACTCCATACTTCCTCTTCTTCGTTTTAATAAGTAAAACATTGCTTCCTGCACTTGTTGCATACATTCTAACCATACCTTCATCTGAATAGTAAACATTTCCCAAAGAAAAACCGGGAAATCTCTTACTCGCCAAAGGATTAAAGACAAGATTTTTCTTCTCCCAACTCTCTATATCCTCATACTTAATTACATCATGGTACCCTCCGCATATAAGGTGTAGTCCATCTTCTCTAAATTCATACCTCATTGATCTGTAAATCACAAGAAGGTATCCGAATATAATCATGATTATAACCATTAAAAGAGCAGTGACTATTAATCCTGATAGTCCTTTAAGATTTCGATATTTAAAAATTGGATAAATAGTGAATATAAATAATATTAATGCACCAATCTCTATTCCAATGAGAGTTGCATAAGCCCAAATGCTAAACTTTGGATAGAATACAATTTCTTCCATCCACACCTCCTATTAATTAAAGGATGTAAGGAAGGAAGATAGAGAAAATGACCCAGACAGAAGTTATCACGATAAACATTATAATAGATCTTGAAAACTCCTTTGTCCTTTTCTCTTTATCCACTATCTTAAGGATTCTATAAAAGATAAAGGAGAAAGCTAAACCAATAACTACAAATCCGATACCTCCCACTGTATTTACTTTTCTCCACAGAATTGGGTTGTTAAGCGTTCTTGAAGTTCTTATTCCTATAAAACTATTTTGTGGAATAAATGGCATGATTGCTCCTGTAATTAAAGTTGCCAATGAAATTACTAAAATTAAGATGATGAGAGGATTTGTTATTGTAAATGTTTTAGAAACGCCTTTCCTTTCTCTTGCCACTTTTTTAGAGTAGATTATACTTATAATCAATCCTATTCCTATAGCAGCAAGGAAAAACGCTGGATAAAATTTGAACCATAACCTGAATTTTAGAAGATATGAAACTATTGACATAAAAATAAGGAATCCGCCCACTATTAGAAAAATAAAACCTGCAAACCTATTTGATTTTTTCCACACTACCTCATCTGAGAGTGTTTCCTCTGTTCTAAAACCAACAAAGAAATTCTTTTTAACAAAGAACATAAGAGGTGAGAGTGAGGTTATTATTATTGCTGGAATTAAACAGGCAATCAAATCTTTCATTTTTCCCTCCACTAAGGTGTGTTAGAGTATTGATAAGCAGAGTTTGCTAAATGTAAGTAACTTACACTTTCTACAGCTATAGCTCCAGCAGCTACATATAACGTACTCACCAGAAATATCGCTACAACTACAATAGGTACAACACTCTTTGGATCTGCTTCTCCACCACCTACAGGTTCAATTGTTGGAGATTCATATCTCTCCATTCACACCTCCTAAAATATATAAGCAAAATTAGTTAAATGTATAGAAACTACCAACAAAAGAATCTTTATTAGTGTATTTGAAATTATAAATAATGCAGAATTTAATAAATATAAGAAGTATAAAGAGAACACAGGAT
>QMOO01000009.1 GCA_003648245.1 Caldisericota bacterium | reverse complement strand
TAAGGAGGCAAAGGATTCCGATCTCATTATTGCAGTAAAGGCAAAGGATGATAAACTCGCAGAGGAAGCTCTTGAAAAGGCAGAAAAAGACCTTCAGGAAAGCAGAACAAAATTTGAAGAGGCGGGAGACTACCTTCCTAAAAGCCTTGAAGGTGCTATCGAAATCATGCCAGATGCGAATCTTGTGCTTATCTCCGTGGCAGGAAAATATGCTGGTGATGAGGCAATGAAAGCACTTGAAAAAGGTCTTCATGTTATGCTCTTCTCGGATAATGTTCCCCTTGAAAAAGAAATTGAGCTCAAAAAGTACGCAAGGGATAAAGGCCTTCTTGTAATGGGACCAGACTGTGGTACTGCAATAATAAATGGAGCCCCACTTGCCTTTTCAAATGTTGTAAATCGTGGAGATATAGGAATTGTAGCAGCATCGGGAACAGGACTTCAGGAGGTAAGTTGTGTAATTACAAATGAGGGAGCAGGAATATCTCAGGCTATAGGTACAGGTGGAAGAGATGTCAAAAAGGATGTTGGTGGGATAATGTTTCTTGAGGGAATGAAAGCTCTCAACGAAGACGAAAACACAAAAATCATTGCTCTTGTTTCAAAACCCCCACACGAAGATGTGCTGAAGAAAATTGCAGAGCTTATAAAAGACGAGATTAAAAAACCTGTTGTTGGAATATTTATTGGTGGAGATCCAGAAGTGGTCAAAAATGCTGGAGCTATCCCGGCCAGCACCCTTGAGGAGGCAGGACTCATCGCAGCTTCTCTCTCTAAAGGGAAAAGCATGGATGAATTTAAGAAGCTTCTTGAAGAAAGAGAAGAGGAAATTAAGAAACTTGCTGATGAGGAAGCTTCAAAGAAGAAGGACGGCCAGAAGTATGTCAGAGGTTTGTACACAGGAGGAACCCTTTGTGATGAGGCTCAGCTTCTATTCAAGGATATGATTGGTTATGTCTATGGTAATGCTCCTTTAAAGGATGAATTCAAGCTTAAAGACTCATGGAAGAGTTACAAGAATACTGTTATTGATTTAGGAGAGGATGAATTTACAGTTGGAAGACCACATCCAATGATTGACTATACCTTAAGAAACAAAAAGATCCTTGAAGAAGCAAAGGATCCAGAAGTAGCCATAATTCTACTTGATGTAGTACTTGGGTATGGATCAAACATGAAACCAGGAGAGGAACTTGCACCGGTGATAAAGGAAGCAAAGGAGATAGCAAAGAAAGAAGGGAGAGATCTATCTATTATATGCTCCATAACAGGAACAAAGAAAGACCCACAGAACAAAGAGAAAGTGGAAAAGGAACTTAAAGAAGCTGGAGCAATAGTTATGCCATCAAATGCTGCAGCAAGTAAACTATCTGCATATATTGTAAAGAAGCTGGGAGGTGACAAGTAATGGCTATAAAAGATCTCTTTGGTAAAGAACTTAAAGTTATAAATATTGGCCTTCTCTCTTTCAAGGAAAGCCTTGAAGACGCAGGAGTTAAGGTTATTCAGGTGGATTGGAGACCACCTGCAGGTGGAGATGAAGAAGTAATGGAAGCTCTAAAGAAACTATTGGGTAAGTAAAGGAGGTTAAGATGAACATCGATGAATTTTTAGAGTTTATGGGTAAAGTTAAGGTCTACGACCTGACACAGCCTTTGAGTGTACACACTCCTCCATGGCCAAGTTATATTCCCTTAAGTGTTCAGTATTTTAAGAGGATTGCTGGAGCACACATGGGGCAGGGAGCTAACGGTCAGGTAATAACAACAAGTCATCATGTGGGAACCCATATGGATGGAGAAATTCATTTTCATGCAAGCGGGAGATCCATAGGTGAAGTTCCAATAGAAGAATGGATCGGACCTGGTGTTGTTGTAGATATCTCCGATGAAGTTGGTGATTACGATCTCTATTCCCCAGAAATGCTCATGAAAAAGGCAGATATTAGAAAGGGTGATATTCTGATTATCAACACAGGCTATCACAGGTATGCATGGGACCAGCCAGAATCTGATGAAGTGAGATACTTTGTAAAGCACCCAGGACCTGATCCTGAATTTCACAAATGGGCACTGGAAATGAAGTTTAAGTGGATTGGCGTAGATTGCGGAAGCGCTGACCATCCAATGAATACAATAATCAGACAATGGCATCCAAAGGCATTTCAGGAGGCGGAAAAGAAGCTTAAGGAAAAATATGGAAAGAGCTGGGATGAAATGTTCCCTCCTGAGGAATATTATCAGGTGATGCACCTTAAATTATTCCCTAAAGGTCTCGTTCATGCTGAAAATCTTGGTGGAGATATTGATAAGGTTAAAAACAAAAGAGTGTGGATTGGTGCTTTTCCATTGAGGGCAATAGAATTTGAATCCTCTATGATGAGGGTTGTTGCCCTTGAACCACCTGAATAATCTGGAGGTATGATATGGCTATAGTTCATGAATTTAACTATTTTAAACCTTCATCAATTGATGAAGCCATTGAGCTTTTAAACGAGTATGGAGCTAAAGCGAGAGTTCTTTCTGGTGGAACTGATCTTGTTGTAAGAATCAAGGATGGATTTGAAACCCCGGACGCAGTAATTGATATTAAAGGTCTTGAAGAGCTAAAAACACTGGAGTTCAAAGATAACAAGTTGATAGTTGGTTCCCTTGTCACCTTTAACGAGCTTATTGATAATGAAACTGTAAAAGAGAAATTTCCTCTTCTATGGGAAAGTGCAAAAACAGTTGCATCTATGGGTATAAGAAACAGAGCAACAATGGCTGGAAACATATGTTCAGCAGTTCCATCCCTTGATTCTGGACCTGCACTTCTTCTGTATGAAGCAACTGTTGTGGTAAAGGGTAAGGATGGAGAAAGAAGAATTCCAATTGAAGAGTGGTTCCTTGGACCGAGAAAGACAGCACTTAAAGAGGGAGAACTTGTAGAATACATTGAGATACCTCTTCCACAGAAAAAGCATGCAGGATGCTATGTGAAACTTGGAAGATACAATGGAGAAGATCTTGCACAAGTTGGAGTAGGTGTTCTTGCGTTATCTGGAAATGAGTACAGAGTTGCCTTCTGTGCTGTGGGACCAAAACCAACAAGAGCAAAGAAAATTGAATCTCTTCTCAATGGCAAAGAACTTTCCGATTCCTTAATTGAAGAGGCTAAAAAACTTGTAGAAGAGGAGATCTCACCTATTACAGATATAAGAGCAACAAAAGAATATAGAATGCACATGGCAAAGGTAATGCTTGATAGAGCACTTAAAGCAGCAGTTGGAAGACTGAATGGAAAGGGTCCCGATTACGGGACAAGGCTCATATAGGAGGATAAAAATGGAAAAGAAAACCATAACTTTCACCTTAAATGGAGAAAAGAGAACCATTGAGGTTGAACCTAACGATATCCTTCTTGAAGTTTTAAGAACAAAACTTGGAATTACTGCTCCAAAGTATGGCTGCGGAAGAGGAGACTGTGGAACATGTACAGTTCTTCTTGACGGAAAGAGCGTTAGAAGCTGTCTTATCCTTGCTATAGAGGTGGATGGTCATGAAATAACTACCCTTGAAGGTCTTTCAAAGGATAAACTTACTCCTCTTCAGGAATCCTTTATTGAGCATAGTTCGTTCCAGTGTGGATTCTGTGCCCCTGGAATGATAATGAGTGCTACAGAGCTACTCCAGAAAAATCCTCACCCAACAGAAGAAGAGGTAAAAGAAGCTATAAGTGGAAACCTTTGCCGTTGCACCGGGTATGTTTCTATAATTGAGGCAATACTTGATGCCTCAAAGAAATATTAAGGAGGAGCAAGATGAGTGAATACAAATTCATTGGGAAACCAATTAATAGAATAGATGAAAAAGATAAGGTAACTGGAGCAGCAAAGTATGTTGATGATATAAACTTTGGTCCAAACCTTCTCTATGCAGAGATAGTTGAAAGCCCATATGCCCATGCAAAAATTGTCTCTATTGATACATCTGAGGCAGAAAAAGTTCCGGGAGTCGTAAAGGTAGTGACTGGAAAGGATTTCCCCTACAAGTTTGGTCTTTATATGAAAGATAGATACATCTTTGCTCAAGATAGGGTAAGATTTGTAGGAGAACAGGTTGCAGCAGTGATTGCAAGAGATCCAAAAGCTGCAAAAAAGGCTGCAAAACTTGTAAAAGTTGAGTACGAACCTCTCCCAGCAGTTTTTGATCCATTTGAAGCAGTAAAAGAAGGTGCACCAATATTACATCCGGAATTAGGTTCCTATCCCCATGTTCCGTGGTATTACCCCCATGGTGGGACGAATATTGCACACTGGAGAAAGGTAAGAAAAGGTGATGTTGAGAAAGGTTTTGCTGAAGCAGATTTTATACTTGAAGATACATACAGAGTTCCAAGATATGCACACTGCTGTATGGAAACACATATTGCAGTAGGTTTTGTTGACTACAATGGAAGACTTACCATCTGGGCTTCCTCTCAGTCTCCTCATACACAGAGACACCTAATTGCTGAAGCACTCAGACCACTTGGTTTTACAGAACAGAATATAAGAGAAATTGTTCCATATGTTGGTGGAGGATTTGGAGGAAAAGCTGGAGTAACCATGGAGATAATTGCTGCAGCTTTAGCAACAGCTGTAAAGGGACACCCTGTGAAGGTAAGGTGGAGGAGAGATCAGGAATTCTACAACACCTATATGAGGCAGCAGGTTGTCTCAAAACTTAAGGTTGGTGTAAAGAAGGACGGAAGAATAACAGCTTTTGAACTTACCAATTATTGGGATGCTGGTCCATATGTAGAGTATGGTGCAAATGTTGTTAACGCATCTGCCTTATCTGCAACAGGACCATACAATATTCCTAATGTAAAGATAGATGCTCTTTGTGTTTACACAAATCTTCCAGCAGCAGGTCCGTACAGAGGTTTTGGATACTCAGAAATGATGTTCTCAGTTGAATCCCACATGACAAGGATTGCAAAAGCCCTTGGAATGAGCCCAAGAGAATTTAGAAAAATAAACGGAATAAAGAAAGGAGATCCGCTTGCCTATGGCGCTCCAATGAATGAAAATGGTCTTATTGAGTGTATAGATAAAGTTGCAGATGCAATAAAACTTGAAGAGAAGGAAGAAAGTAAAGATCCGAAGAAAGCTATAGGAAAAGGAATAGCAGCTATATGGAAGGCACCTGCAATGCCTCCAAATGTGACCACCAGTGCATTCTTGAAATTCAGTGAAGACGGGAGTGTCAATATACTTCTTTCTGGAATGGAAATAGGACAGGGAATGTACACAGTTATGGCCCAGATTGCAGCTGAAATTCTATCTATACCACCAGAAAAGATTAGAGTGGAGCTTCCGGATACAGATAGAAACCCATACCACTGGCAGACTGTTGCCTCTCACTCTACATGGCTCCTTGGAAATGCCGTAAAGAGAGCTGCTCTTGAGGCAAGAGAAAAGATATTTGATGTTGTTCATAGAGCCTTCTACTACGAAAAGGATCACCTTTATCTTGAGGATGAGAAAGTTAAATGCACAACAGACCCAGACTTTGAACTTCCGCTTAAAGATTTTGTGATTAATGGAATTATGATGGAAGATGGAACATACAGAGGTGAAGCAATTGTTGCAAGTGGATCAATCATGGTTGAATTTGCATCAGCACTTCAGGATCCAGAGACAAGTCAGGGTGGACATCCAAATGTTCATTACACAGTAGGAGCAGGCGGAGTTGTCCTTGAAGTTGATAAAGAGACTGGAAGAGTTCATATTCTTAAACTTGCAGAGGCGATAGATGTTGGAAAGGCTCTTAATCCTGAAATTTTAAAACAGCAACTTATAGGTGGTGCTGTTCAGGGTATTGCAACAGCTCTCTATGAAGATATGAGATTTGATGAGAATGGGAAACTTCTCAATCCAAACTTCACAGATTACAAGATACCAACAGCTCTTGACATACCAGATGAATTTATACCAATATTTGTAGAGGTTCCTCAGCACGATGGACCATTTGGTGCAAGAGGTATGGCAGAGCATGTTATGATACCAATTGCTCCAGCAATAGCCAATGCAGTTGAAGATGCCGTTGGAGTAAGGGTAAAAGCAATGCCAATCACTGCAGAAAAGATTGCTCTTGCTCTTCTACACGGTAAGAAAGAGGTGGACGACTTCTTTATGGTCCCGGTAAAGAAAAAAGAGGTTTGAAGAGATAGTTTATAATATCAAATCAAAAGGGAGGCAAACTGCCTCCCTTTTTTAATTTGTTAGGCTGTTTTCTTAATAATTTCAATATTGTTGACAAGAAAACAATTTAGTGTATACTTAATTGTGAAATGAAAAACTATTGTTTAACAAAAGGGATAAAAAGAAATTATTTAATAGAAATTGAGGAATCGGAGCTTGATAAAGTATTGAATGTCTTATCTGTTATGACAGATAAGACAAGAATGAAAATTTTATTTCTTCTAATGGAAAATGGAGAAATGTGTATATGTGAGATATCACCACTCTTAGGAATCACGAGATCTGCTGTTTCCCAGCATCTTTCAACTCTAAAGAAGGTATCGCTTCTCTCCGTAAGAAAAGACGGGAAATTTGTTTACTATTCTATAAAAAATAAAAATATTAGAAAACTAATTATAAGCTTTAAAGAATTCATAAGAAAGGAGGTAAAGGATGGAGGAATTAAAAGCAACGAAAACAATCGATGAAAGAGGAGAAGTTTGCCCTGTTCCGGATGTGGATACTAAAAGAGCTTTAAAAAGCATGAAACCAGGAGAGATTCTTGAAGTTTTAATTGATTATCCTCTCTCAAAGGAAAGAATACCAGCAACTGCAGAGAGAGAAGGGCATGAGGTTTTAAAGATTGAAGAGATAGGGCCCAGTGAATGGAGAATTTTAATTAAAGTAGGCGGTAAAAAAGAGTAAAGGGAGGTGCTAAATGGAGATAATTTTAGGAATTATTACAGGAGTAGCATTTGGAGTAATTTTACAGAGGGGGAGAGTTTGTTTTAACTCCGCTTTCAGGGATCTAAAACTTCTTAAAGATAATTTCCTGTTCAAAGCCATAATGTTCGCTATTGCTCTTGAGATAGTTGCTTTTCTATTTATGGCACAGATGGGATGGGTTCATTTAAATCCAAAACCATTCAACATAATAGGAAATATTGTAGGTCCATTCATATTTGGAATAGGTATGGTCCTTGCAGGTGGGTGTGCCAGTGGAACAACCTATAGGGTAGGAGAAGGAAATACTACATCATGGCTTGCACTTTTGTTTTATGGGCTTACAGCGTGGGCAACGAAAAAGGGTATGTTCAGTCCTATTTTAAAGGCGGTTTCAAAATATACCACAAAAGTTTCTTCTATAAGCTCTCTATATCTTGCTGATGATAAAGGAAAAATTGGTCCAACTCTTGCAACACTTCTTCACATAAATCCTTGGATTATAGGCATTATTGTTTTTGCAATAATAGTTGCATATCTATTTTTGACAAAAACAACAAAGAGACCGGATAGTAAATTGAGCTGGCAAATGATAGGAATTCTCCTTATACCTGTAGCAATGTTTGGTTTCTGGACGAGCACTTTATCTGGAAGACCTTATCCACTGGGTATTACTGGCGGATGGATTAATGTATTTATGGGATATGCAACTAAGGTTAAGTTGAATTGGGAAGGTGCAGAAGTTTTGGGTATCGTAATAGGAGCATTTATAACTGCTCTTATCTATAAAGAATTTAAATTTAGAGTACCCAGGAGAGGAGTAACTTACTTACAGGTAACTATAGGTGGAATATGCATGGGATTTGGTGCAGTTCTTGGCGGTGGGTGTAACATAGGACATTTCTTTTCTGGAATTCCGCAACTTGCTTTGAGTTCTATTGTTGCTGGTATATTCTTTATCCTAGGTAATTGGTTTATGTCATCAATATTGTATGGAGGTAGCAAATGAAGATCACAATTGAAGCTATGGTTCCACCGTACACTTATGAAGATGTTGATACTGCAATAAAAATAATAGAAGCGGCATTAAATAAGGGGCATGAAGTAAGACTATTTTTGTTCTCAGACTCAGTTCTTGCTGCAAATTCCAAAGTTAAGCCATTAAGAATTGATAGAAATATACCCGAGAAGCTAAAAGAACTTATTAAAAAAGGGTTAAGAGTTGATATCTGTGGAATATGTATGGATTATAGAGGAGTTACTCAGGATATGCTAATTGAGGGAGCCAATCCGAGTGGTCTCCCAGAACTTGCGGAATTAATTGCAACCACTGATGTTTTTATAAATTTAATGGCTTGAGGTGGAGAAATGAAAAGAATATTATTTGTAATATATCAATCTCCATGTGGTTCTATCTGGGTGAATGAAGGATTTAGAACAGCTTTTGGGATGTATGGAGAGGATCTTGAACCATCTATCCTTCTCATGGATGAAGCAATAGTTTCGGTAGCAAAAGAGACTGAGCCTAAAAAGCTCGGTCTCCTCTCTCTCAAAATGGTCCAGAAGTATCTTAAGAAGTATGGAACAAAAATATATGTAGTTGATGAGGATCTCAAGAAATACAAAGTTAAAGAAGTTGATGAAGGATACAATCCTGAGATTATATCCCTTGAAAAGACAAAAGAGATTATTCACTCCAATGATTTTGTAATATTTATGTGAGGTGAGAGATGGTTATCTTTGTTAAATATGGATTAGGACATTTAGTTGCTGAAAGAAAAATGGATCTATCCAACGAAGGAGACACAGTTGTGTTAATTCAGAATGGTGTTTTCTGGTTATTAAATAAGGAGAAAATGGAGGCTTTAAAAGAGAAAAAAGTTAATGTTGTTGCATTAAAGGATGATTTCTTATCCAGAGGATACAAAGAATCAGATACCTCAATTCCTCTTATCTCTTACGAGGAACTTGTAACTATACTGGAGAAGGATCAACAGGTAGTGGGGTAGCAAATGCCCCACTACCTGTTTATATAATATTCATCTCTTTTATTATGACAAAACCTTCATTAATCCCAATGGGTGTATAATTTTAATTGTAAGGAGGCGATATGGAAAAACCAAAGGTTTTAATTGAACTTTATGTGGCATCACCTCCAACCTTTAAATGTAAGAGAATGATTGAACTTGCAGAACAAATGGCAAAGGAATATCCAGAAAAAATAAAAATAAATATATATTACAGGGGTCAACCAATACCAGATGAAGCAACAACAGGCTTCAGAGCGAGTTTAAAATCTATTGGTGTTCCATCAATATTTATTGACGGAAGGTGGGTTGCCTCTACCAATCCACCTCCTGTTGATAGGGTAAGAAAGTATATAGAGGAGGATTTGAAAGCAATTGAGGAATATGTAAAAAAGCATGGAGAAAAGTTTGAGTAGTGCCAAATTCCTATGTCCCATATGTGGAGAGGAACTTGTTGAGAAAAAGACAGTTGGAAGATGCATATACTGCGGAAAAGAAGAGGAAGCCCATTGGATCTGCCCTAATGGGCATTACATATGTGAGGAATGTAGGCTCTTAAACCAGAAAGAGATTACAATAAAATATCTCTCTTACACAAAAGAGAAGGATGTATTAAAGATTCTTCACACTTTAATCAAACATCCATCCTTTAACTTCTTTGGAAAGGAGTATCACTTTGTCCTTGGGCCAGTAGTTCTTACATCCTTAAAAAATCAGGGAAAGTTAAATTGGGATCCAAGGAGAAATGCTGCTCTAATCCATAGAACTGAGTTTATTCCATATGGTGTGTGTGGAACCATTGGAACATGCGGCGTATGCAGTAGTGTTGGAGCAACTCTATCAACTCTTCTTAAAGCAACATATATGAGTGATAGGGAGAGAAGTATTTCCCTTTCTAGTGTATCAGAATGTCTTAAGGAACTGGCAAATCAGGGAGGACCGAGATGCTGTAAGGAAAGTATTTATGTGGGTCTCAAAGTTCTTGATAGGTATTTAAAGAGGTATCTTGACCTTGATTTATCTATTAAAGAGAAAATTATATGTGCATTCAGTAATAGAAATCCAGAATGTAAGAAAGAGAGGTGTGAATTTTATCGTGGAGAGATTTAGAGTAATAAAAGATAACATTACTGATCCAGTAAAACATTATGCCCTGGAAGAGGCAATGATGCGAATTATGGATGAGGATGCATCTTTTCCAAACACAATTAGATTGAGGAGAGTTGAAAGGAGTGTCCTTATTGGATTTTTAGAAGATCCTAAAGTTACTGTAAATATAGAGTTTGCAAGGAAAATGAGGGTAAAGATTGTCCGGAGACACAATCTTGGAGGAACTGTCTATCAGGATCTTGGAAGTTTCATGTTTACGGTTCTATTTAGAGACAATACTTTCATCTCTCACCTCTCCGAAAGAGAAATGTATATGGAATTTTCGAACTTTGTCATAGAGTTTCTAAAAAAGTTTGGAATAAGAGCTAATATAAGGGGAATAAACGATATTGTTGTGGGAGAAAGAAAAATTTTTGGCTCAGCGCATACAAAACTCGGGAATGCCATCTCTCATACAGGAACAATTCTATTAAATATGGATCTCGATTTTCTCTCAAAAGTCCTAAAATTTGTGAAACCAAAATTTTCCGATAAGAAATTTAATTCCCTTAAAGATGCTTTAACAACAGTAGCAATTGAGACAAAAAAAGATGTTCCGGTTGAGAAAGCATACCGTATATTTCTTAATACATTTAAGGATTATTTTAATGTAGGTTTAGTAGAAGGAAATCTCTCAGATAGAGAAATCGAACTTATGGAAAAACTCGCAGAGGAAAAATATATAAGGCATGAATGGACCTTTGGGAGTGATAAAGATTATGAAGAAATATATACAAAAAAGGTTAGAAGCGGGCTAATAATTTTAAGAGGTAAGTTTAAGAAAAGAATCGAAGAGATAAAGATATATGGCGATTTTCTCCTCGAGGACAGAAACATTATAACTTCTATTGAGGAGAAAATAAGGGGACTTTCCTTTAAGGAGGCGATAGACATAATATCCGTCAAACATCTTCCTGTTGACATAAAAGCAGGTCTTATAGAAATAATTAAAGAGATAGAGAGGGAGCATATGATATAATTTTAATGATTTTTGTTAAAAGGAGGACGGTATATGTTCAAGATAACAGAAAAACAGGAACTTGGCCCGAAAGTTTATCTTATGAAAGTCAAAGCTCCTCTTGTAGCAAAAAATGCGAAACCAGGCCAATTTTTTATAGTGAGGGTATACGATAAAGGGGAGAGAATTCCACTTACAATAGCAGATTACGAGAAAGATGAAATAACAATGGTATTCCAAACTGTAGGTCTTACCACTTACCTCCTTTCAAAAAAAGAGGTAGGAGAGAGTGTTAAAGATATAGTGGGTCCCTTAGGAAATCCATCAGAAATAGTGAAGTATGATGAAGGAAGTGTTGTCCTTGTTGGCGGTGGAGTAGGAATCGCACCAGTTTATCCAATTGCAAAAGGTTTTAAGGAGGCAGGAAATAGAGTAAAGGTAATTCTTGGCGCAAGAAGCAAGAACCTGCTTTTCTGGGAAGACAGATTTAGAGAATTCTGTGACGATGTTCTTGTAACCACAGATGATGGAAGCTATGGAAGAAAGGGGTTTGTTACAGATGTTCTTAAAGATCTTGTAGAAAACGGGGAGAAAATAGCACAGGTAACTGCCGTAGGTCCTCCTATAATGATGAAATTTGTATGTGAAGTTACAAGACCTTATAAAATAAAAACCATTGTGAGTTTAAACTCAATAATGGTGGATGGAACAGGGATGTGTGGTGCATGCAGGGTTGAAGTTGGCGGGGAAACAAAACTTACATGTCAGGATGGTCCTGAATTTGATGGACATCTTGTAAATTTTGATCTTCTTCTTGAAAGATTGAGGATGTACAAAAAAGAGGAAAAAGAAGCCATGGAACATTTTGAGGAGAAGGAGGAGATAGTTCATGAAGATTAAACCAAAAAAGATTCCTATGCGTGAACAGGATCCAAAGGAAAGAATCAAGAACTTTAACGAAGTTCCTTTTGGCTATACAGAGGAAGAGGCAGTAATTGAGGCAGAAAGATGCCTTCAATGTCCAAAACCCCCATGTATTGAAGGTTGTCCTGTAAATGTTGATATTCCTGGCTTTATAAAGGCTATAAAAGAAAGGGATTTTGATAAGGCTATAGAAATAATGAAAGAGACAAACTCCCTTCCTGCAATTACTGGAAGGGTTTGTCCACAGGAAACGCAGTGTGAAGAGAAGTGTGTTCTTGGAAAGAGATTTGAACCTGTTGCCATAGGCAGGCTGGAAGCATTTATTGCAGACTGGGAAGCGAAAAAAGGAATTAAAATTCCGGAGAAACCAAAGCCTTTAAATATAAAAGTTGCTATCATTGGAGCAGGACCCGCAGGGCTCACCTGTGCAGCAGATCTTTCAAAAATGGGATATGATGTTACAATCTTTGAATCCTTACATCTTCCAGGCGGGGTACTTACGTATGGAATTCCTGAGTTTAGACTTCCAAAAGCAATTGTTGAGAGGGAAGTAAACTATATAAAAGAGCTTGGGGTAAAAATTCAATGTAATGTTGTGGTAGGAAGAACTGTTACTGTGGATGATCTGTTTAATGAAGGATACAAAGCAATATTTATCGGTACAGGTGCAGGTGCTCCAAGATTTATGAAGATACCGGGAGAGAATCTACTCGGAATATACTCAGCCAACGAGTATTTAACAAGAGTTAATCTTATGAAAGCGTATAGATTCCCCGAATACGATACACCAATAAAGAAAGGGAGAGTAGTTGCTGTGATAGGGGCAGGTAATGTTGCAATGGATGCTGCAAGAACTGCTTTAAGAATGGGGAGCGAGAAGGTAATGGTAATATACAGAAGAACCGAAAAGGAGATGACTGCAAGACTTGAAGAGTATCATCACGCAAAAGAAGAGGGAATAGAGTTTCACTGGCTTACAACTCCAGTAAGGTATATTGGTGACGAAGAGGGATGGGTTAAAGAAATGGAGGTCATAAAAAACAAACTTGGAGAACCTGATGAATCTGGAAGAAGAAGACCTGTTCCAATACCCGGAAGTGAGACTAGAATGAAAGTTAATATGGTCATAGTTGCCATAGGTACAACTCCAAATCCCCTTGTGGCTAAAACCACAGGATTGAAGACAGGAAGACATGGAGTTGTAATAGCAGATGAGAATGGAAGAACAAGTAGAGAGGGAGTGTGGGCTGGCGGAGATATCGTTACCGGCGCAGCAACAGTAATTTTAGCTATGGGGGCAGGAAAAAAAGCTGCGCAGGATATGGATAAATACTTAAAAGAGAAATACTTAAATGGAGTATAAGAGAGAAGCACTCCTCTATGAAAAATTAGAGAAAAACAAAGTAAGATGTAATCTCTGCTATAAAAGATGTATCCTGAAAGAGGGTCAGATAGGTTTATGTGGTGTAAGAAAAAATGAAGGTGGAAAACTATACACTCTTATATATGGCGTAGTTTCCTCCATTGCTCTTGACCCTATTGAGAAAAAACCGCTGTTTCACTTTCATCCAAAGAGCCTCGCCCTCTCCCTTGGAACATGGGGATGCAATTTCAGATGTGTGCACTGCCAGAACTGGGAAATCTCTTATGAGAAGCTCACAGATGAGACACTCTCCATGAGCAAATTTATTTCTCCAGAAGAGTTAATAAGAATGGCTCGGCGCTATAATGCTCACGGAATTGCTTTCACTTACAATGAACCAACTTTATGGTTTGAATACACCCTTGATGGCTCAAAGCTTGCTAAAAAAAATGGCTTATACGCTGTTTATGTTACCAATGGTTCCATAACATCCGAGGGATTACAGCTTATCTCTCAATACCTTGACGCCATGAGTATTGATATTAAATCATTCTGGGAGAGTTCCTTTAAGAAAATAACTGGGACAAAAGGAATAAACAAAGTTCTTGAAAGAGCTGTCGAGGCAAAAGAGATGGGAATACATGTGGAGATTGTCACAAATGTCATACCAGGAATCAATGATTCTACAAAAGAAATGGAAGAACTTGCATTATGGATAAGAGATAATCTCGGGAAGAAGACGCCCTGGCACATAACAAGATTCTATCCATATCTTAAACTATCCCATCTTCCTCCAACGCCAGTTAAAACACTGGAGAAAATAAGAGAGATAGGGGAGAAGGTGGGACTTCAGTTTGTATACATTGGAAATGTTTTTGGCCATCCATACGAAAATACCTACTGCCCTAAATGCAAAAGTCTTGTCATAAGAAGACTTGGATATGAAATCTCAGAATACCATGTAAAAAACGGGAAGTGTGAATTTTGTGGAGAAAACTTAAACATTCGGGAATAGGTCTTTTCATTATTATAATACTCTTTTTTTTCTCCTGTTCACCGAAGATGGTTACAAAGAAGGGGTTGTATCTTGGCACATTTCTTACATTCACTGTTGATTCATCACATTCCCATGTATACAATGAAGTTTCTGAAATTCTTAATAATATAGACGAGAAGTTTAGTAGATTTAACAAAGACTCTTTTGTTTACAAAATAAACAATAAAAAGGGGGAATGGGTTAAAGTTGATAAGGAATTTATAGATGTTCTTAAATTCTC
>QMOO01000008.1 GCA_003648245.1 Caldisericota bacterium | reverse complement strand
TTTAAAGGTTGACAGAGATAAAAATCCACTTCACGATGAAGCGCTCTACGATTTTAAAAACTATCCAAAAGAACTTTATGAAGAACCGGGAAAGGTTGTTCCAAATAGAAATGCATTTAGAAAGTGGGGAGCGTGGATAAATGCTTACACTGCAAAGAAGTATAATAGACCTTTGTTTATAGCCATGTCTGCTGACCTTGCTGAATCCACAAGAATTGATGGCTTTGCAAGGCCCTTTGGTGATTTTCCCGGTTATGGATGGTATGATAAGGAGAAAAATCCTGATGGAGTCTTACTTCCCCAGGAGATTACAGAGTTTGTAAATTCTGGTATTTGTGCAGGCATTGAAACTGTTAATGTGGCTAAGGACCCCTATAAAGAATTTGTTGGATTTTATTCCACATCATCTACCTATGGTTCCTTTGCATATCTGAAATACGGTATGATGAGACTGTTCTCACAGCTTGCCCAGGATTGTCCATTAAAAGTTGGAAAAGTTATATGGGTTGCAGGTCACTCTGGACCAGAGACAGCAGATGACTCAAGAACGCATTTTGGAATATTTGCTCCTTATGTGGGAAAACTATTCCCAAGAGGTCAGGTGATAAACCTGCATCCATGGGAATACAATGAGGTTCCTGTGGTTCTTGGGAGAGCGCTGAAGGAGGATGCACCAATAATTGTGCTTCATCTTACAAGGCCGGGAATTCCCATACCTGATAGAGAAAAACTTGGTATACCAAGCCATTTTGAGGCGGCACATGGCGCATACATCTTGAGAGATTACAAAAAAGACCTTCCAGAGATGGGGACTGTTATTGTTCAGGGAACAAGCTCCACCCTCGGTGTTGTTAAGATACTACCAAAACTTGATGAACTTGGATTAAATGTAAAAATAGTGGCAGCCATAAGCTACGAGTTATTTATGAAAGAACCCAAGGATTATAGAAACAAAGTCTTACCTCTCTCACACTGGAGAGATTCAATGGTTATAACCAGCGAGGCTTTAAGAAACATGAGTGACTGGTTGTTCAGTAAGGTGAGTGAAGAATACTCAATGTCCTCTGATTGGGATAACAGATGGAGAACCGGTGGTACAGTTGATGATGTGCTTGAGGAAGCTCACTTAACGCCAGATTACATACTTGAACGAATTAAAAAGTTTGCTTTAGAAAAAGATAAAAGATTAAAGAAGCTCTCAGAAATGTGATAAAAGGGAGGCTTCTGCCTCCCTTTTTATTTTTTATACCCTTTCCTTTAAAAGTTTAAATACCCTTTCTGGAGTAAATGGTGCTTCTTTCAACCTAATCCCTACCGCGTCATACACTGCATTGGAAATTGAGGGTAATGCACCATTTATATTTACCTCTGCAACGGACTTTGCTCCAAATGGTCCGGTAGGCTCATAGGTTGGAACAAACTTTACCACAATTTCTGGTAGGTCAAGAGATGTGAAGATTTTATAGTCAAAGAATGTGGGATTTGTTGATGAACCTGTTCTTGTGAATTTTAATTCCTCAGTTAAGGCGTATCCGAGACCGTTAACTATTGCTCCCATAGCCTGACCTCTTGCAAGTTTTGGATGTATAACAACTCCAGCATCTATAACTGCCACATACTTCACCGGTATAATCTTTCCAGTTTCTGTATCCACATCAACGAGAACAAAGTGAGCGGCAAATGGAGGAGGGGATTTGGGAGAAACATGAGATCCTACTCCTATCAGGTGTTCCTGCTTCTCCTCATAATAACTCTTAAGTCCTATCTCTTTGTATGTTATACTCTTTCCACTCTTTTTGCTTATGACAGTTGAATCCATAATATAAAGATTATCTGGATCCTCTTTGAGTAATTTCGCCGCATAATTTATGATCTTGGTCTTTAGGTCTTTAGCGGCCTTTAGGACAGCTCCACCAGAAATGTAGGTGGTACTTGATGCGTATGCGCCAGTATCAAAAGGAGTGAAATCTGTATCTGATGAATAAACAAAGAAGTTCCTGTAATCTGTTTTTAATTCCTCTGCTGCAATCTGTGCAAGAACTGTATCTGAACCTGTTCCTATATCTGTTGCACCTGCAAAGAGCTGAAAACTTCCATCGTCGTTCATTCTTATTTCACAGGATGCCATATCTATTAAAGGTATACCAGATCCCTGCATGAGTATAGCCATACCCACTCCTCTAATGTATGATCCTTTTTTAACTTTCTTGTTTCTCCATCTATCCCATTCTATCTCCTTCTTTCCTATTTCAATACATTTATCCAGAGCACAGCTTTCAATGATTTGAGGTATTCCCTCCCTGCCTTCTCCGAGTTTTTCAAATATGGGAGATGTTTCACCCTCTTTTATGTGATTTCTCTTTCTAAATTCCACTGGATCAATACCCATTTTTTCGCTAAGTTCATCTATGGCAGTTTCAAGAGCAAAATAAGCCTGAGTTGCACCATATCCTCTGTATGCGCCAGCAATGGGAAGGTTGGTGTACACTGCATCTCCAACAAATCTTACATTCTTTGCCTTGTTGTATATGGGAAGAGACTTGCTGCCAACATTAAATAGAACAGTAGGTCCATGTGTACCATAGGCTCCTGTGTTTAAAACAACTTTCATGTCTATTCCTGTAAGGATACCTGAGGAGTCAGCGCCAAGTCTTATGTAAATCTTTGATGGATGTCGTGTTCTTGCGGAAACAAACTCCTCTCTTCTTGTATATTCCATCCTTACAGGTCTTTTTGTTCTTAATGTCATAAGAGCGCATATATCCTCAAGCACTATCTCCTGTTTTGTGCCAAACCCTCCACCAATTCGAGGTTTAACGACCCTTATGTTGTTGATGGAAATTCCAAGTATCTGTGAAATTATTCTTCTTACATGGAAAGGAACCTGAGTTGCGCTTCTTATCACCAGTCTATTATTTTCGTCAAGATATGTTATGGTTACATGTGTTTCCATGGGCACATGCTGAGCATACTGGGTTTTTGTATAGTATCCTTCAATTTTAAAGTCTGCATTCTTTATGGCCTTATCAACGTCTCCTATCTCTATTTCAACATGTGAAACTATGTTTCTTTCCTTGTTGTAAATTCCAGTGCTTTCGTCTTCGTCATGAATAACTGGTGCACCTTCTTTCATTGCCTCCTCTGGATCAAAGACTGACGGTAAATTTTTGTATTTAACCTTTATAAGTTTCAGTGCCTCCTCGGCAATTTCTGGAGTTTCAGCACCCACAGCAGCAACCCTGTCACCTACAAATCTTACCTTCCTATCAAAGATAAAGGCGTCATAAGGTGATGGTTCTGGATAACCCTGACCGGCAGTGGTATGAGGTATCCTTGGAGTATTCTTGTATGTGAGAACTATTTTAACACCAGGGAGTTTTTCTGCCTCAGTTGTATCAATGTCAATTATCTCTGCATGTGGAAAGGGACTGGTCAGAAGTTTTGCATGAATCATGTCAGGGAGATTGATGTCATCTGTGAAGAGTGGTTGTCCTGTGGCAAGGGCAAGCCCATCGTATTTCTCTACACTATCCCCTACAACTTTCAATTCTTCCTTTTTAGACATTTTCTTCCTCCTTGAGCAACTTGATAGCTTTTTCAACAGCTTCTATCTGCTGAACATAACCTGTGCATCTGCAAAGATGTCCTGAAAGAGCCTTTTTAATATCCTCCCTTGTGGGATCTGGATTTTCATCAAGTAGCGCTTTCATGGATAGTATTATTCCAGGAATGCAGTAGCCACATTGCACGGCGCCTTCTTCCACGAAGCTTTTCTGTAGTGGATGTGGTTTCTCCATATCTCCTATTCCTTTGATTGTGATAACGCTTCTATCTTTAACTCTTCCTGCAAGTATAGTGCATGAAGGAACAGGTACTCCATCAAGTAGAACTGTACAAGCACCACACTCACCTGTCTTGCAGTTGTTTCCTTTAACTTCTGTGTGTCCATTCCTCCTTAGAAGTTCAAATAGTGATTCTCCAGGGTAGGCATCAAATTCAACATATTCGCCATTTAATTTAAACTTTATCTTCATATTTCCTCCCTTATGCTCATCAGATTCCTGTTGGTTAAAACCCCGCTTAATTCTCTTCTGTAATCTCCTGATATCCTCATGTCATCTGCCACTTTTACAGTTTCCATCACAAGTTCCTTTGCTTTTCCTATAACTTCATCTGTGAGCGTCTTACCGAGTAAGAAATCCTCAACATCTTCCATCCTTATAGGACCAAAGGGTCTTGCGCCGATGACAACTATTGCATCTTCCACCTTCTTCTCTTTGTCAAATTTCAAAAGCATACCCTCATCTAATAGTGGAATATCTGCGCTTGTCCTGGTGAATCTTATATATGAAAAATGGTATGATGGATCAAACTTGTCTATCCTTACTTCCTTTATTATGGCTTCGTCCAGGAATTCCTCAATTTCAACCCGCATAAATTCTGAAAGTTTCATTTCCTTTTCTTCCCCTGTAAATATAACAAGTGATGCATCAAGGGTTAAAAGAATTGCAGTAATATCTGACCACGGATAGTTTCTTGCCACACTTCCACCAAAACTTATTACATTTCTTATAATGGGAGTTGCAATCTCAGAGAAAACTTTCGTTAGTTTGCCTTTAAATAACTTCCCAACCACTAAGGACTTTTGAGCTTCACCGATGGTAGTTTTAGCACCAATCTTTATCCTTTTCTCATCTTCCTCTATATAGGAGAGACCAAGATTTTCAAGATCTATAAGGCATTCAACACTTTTCGGACTCCTCCATATGATGTCAAGTCCACCTCCCACAACTCTTGCAGATTTACCCTTCTTTTTGAGCAAATCTAAAGCCTCGTTTAAAGACTCTGGATAAAGATACTCCTTTACATTTTTTAACATTCTTCCTCCTTTCTCTTCATAAACTCATAAATCTCTCCTTTAGAAGGTATGTATACCCCGAGTTTTGTTGTAGATAAAGCTCCAGATAGGTTTGCGAACTCAAGTGAATCCTTCAGGTTAGCTGATTCAAGATACTTGTATACAAAAGATGCATTAAAGACATCACCTGCTCCTGTAGTATCCACTGATTTTACCGGTATTCCAGAGAAGACTATTTTTTCTTCCTGTGTAATCAACATTGCACCCTTTTCACCCATTTTAATTACAAAAAACTTTCCTTCATCTATAAGTTTATACTTAAATTCCTCCTTAATCAAAGAAAACTCCCTTAAATTTGAAAAAATTACATTGCTTCTCTCCATAAGATAATAAACTGCATCGATAAATCCATCTATTTCCTCCCCTATTCTTATCTGTGTGTCAAAAAATACCCTTATCTCTTTTTTGCTTATGAAATCAACTACTTCTCTTAACCTTTTCTGGGAAGCTTTACTTGTTAAAATTCCTCCTGAGATATACACAGCTGAAAGGCTTGAAAAGTTTATCTCTTTCAGTTTTCCAACATTTATTTCTTCGTATGATACATCTTTAATGCCAGCAAATGTTGTTCTCTCTCCCTGTTCGTTTACTATAGCTACAATAAGTGCCGTTTTTTTATTTACTCTGTCAATAAAATCTTTCCGAACTTTGAAAAAATCAAGATGTTTCTCAATAATGGATGAGAAGGTATCGTTCCCTAAAGGAGTGAAATAAAAAACTTCGTATCCAAGATTGGAAAGTGCACAGGAAAAATTAACACCTGTGCCAGCAGGTGTAACCTTTATATCCTCTGGAACTATATTTTTGTCCCTCTCAAACTGAAAATTTCCTTTTATAGTGATGTCAACGCAGTTATCACCAATCACTAAAATTTGCATTCTCTCACCCTCTTAACAAAAAGCTCCACCTTTTTAATATCTTTCCTTCCATTACCTTCTGGAATGTCAAGAGAAGTTTTTGCATCAACTCCAGATGGCTTTACCCTTTTTATAGCTTTGCATACATTCTCAGGCGAGAGGCCTCCTCCAAGAATAACAGGTTTTTTTACACTCTCAACGATTTTTCTACTTATATTCCAGTCATGGGTCTTTCCTGTAGCACCAATAAAACCAGGCATCTGCTTACTCTCTCCAGGCGTATCAAGAATAAAGGAATCCACAAGGTCATCAAACAAGATAGCCTTCTCTATGGATTCCTCTCCTGAAACAGGTATAGCGAGAAGTATCTTACTCTTTACACTCTCTCTAAGTTTAATGAGGTATTCTCTCTCCACCTCGTAGCATATGTGTAAGTAATCTGGTTTTATAAGCTCTATAGCAGGAACTATCTCCTCTATCTCCTTCACATCAAGGATAAGGCTTGTTTCTCTCCCCTGTTCTCTTATGGAACTTATAAGTTCCTTTGCCTTCATGTAAGAGACAATTCCTTTCTCTACATCTCCATTTTTTGAGGTTACAATCCCCAATCTGTCCACTCCAAGCTCACACAATTTTTCTGCATCATGTAGATTGTTTATTGCGTAAATTTGAATTAACATAACAATTCTATTTTAAGGCGTAGCCGTTACCCTTGTCAATTTTTAAATCTTGACAAGGAAAGTCAAGGAATTATAAAATGGAAATTAGTAAAACAATCAAGGAGGTGTTAAATGAAAAAAATTGGTGGGATTCTGGCAATCTTGATGATTGTCCTCCTCCTATTTACTTCCTTTGCCATTTCATGCGCCCCCAAGGAAGAGAAACCACAAGAACAGCAACCGGCAGAAACCCAGGAGAAGAAAATTAAAGCAGGTTTTATCTATGTTGGACCAATAGGAGATTATGGATGGACAAATGCCCACGATGTTGGAAGGAAGTATGTAGAGGAAAAATTCCCGTGGCTTGAGACAGTTTATGTTGAGTCAGTTCCAGAAGGTGATGCCGCAAGAGTTATTGACAGATTGATAAACGAAGAGAAATGCAATGTTATCTTCACAACAAGTTTTGGTTACATGGATGACACTATTAAAGCTGCAGAGAAATATCCAGATGTAATATTTGAGCATTGTTCTGGTTATAAGAGAGCAAAGAATTCAGGCACTTACTTTGCTGAGCTTTATCAGATGTACTATCTTAATGGTTTGATGGCAGGAGCTCTAACAAAGACAAATAAAGTTGGATATGTTGGCGCTCACCCAATACCTGAAGTTGTAAGACACATAAATGCTTATGCTCTTGGTGTAAAAGAGGTGAATCCAGATGCAAAGGTTTATGTAAGATGGCTGTTCTCATGGTATGATCCAGCAAAGGCAAGAGAAGCTGCTGAGTCATTAATAGCTGAGGGTGTAGATTGTCTTGCCTTTACAGAGGATTCAACAGCTGTCATTGAAGTTGGACAGGAACACACAAAGAAAGGACAGCAGATATACACATTCTCTCACTACAGTCCTATGCAGAAGTTTGGACCAGATACAGTGGTCTCCGGTCAGCTGGTGGACTGGGGAATAATGTACGAGGAAATCTTAAGAAGAGTATATACAAACACATGGGATAATAGAGATTATTGGTGGCTTGCAAAAGAGGGAGCATGCGAACTTGGAGGCGAATTTGGCACTCCAATAAATCCAAAGTTCATAGATGAACTTAAATCAAAGATGGTAAAGGATCCAATACTTGGTGAGATAAGTGTGTATGATCTAATTATGAAGAGATTAGAACAGATGAAGGAGCCAACAATTCTATTTGATCCATTCACCGGACCAATTTATGATCAAAATGGCACAATGAGGCTCAAACCAGGAGAAAGAGGAAGCCACGATCTTTTGTGGAGCATAGATTGGTTTGTTGATAATGTAGAGGGAGAGATTCCAAAGTAGCCAGTGGATATTATATACAAAGAGGGGGGAATTCTCCCCCTCTTTAGTATTTTTATAAAAGGGGTGAGATTTGAAGCCAAAGAGAAGGAATACACTTCATTCTCAGGGGGGTAAAAAAATAGAATTACTGGAGATGAAAAATATCTATAAAAAGTTTCCTGGAGTCATAGCCAATGACAATGTAAACCTTGATGTAGAAGGTGGAGAGATACACGCACTTCTTGGGGAGAATGGGGCTGGTAAGACAACTTTGATGAACATCCTCTATGGAATTTATCAGCCTGATAGGGGAGAAATTTATATAAACGGAAAGAAGGTAACCATAAGATCCCCAAGAGATGCAATAGAACTTGGAATAGGTATGGTCCATCAACATTTTATGCTTATTCCAACTCATACAGTGGCAGAAAACATATCCCTGGGGTTTAAAGAAGCTCCTTTCTTCTATCCCACAAGAGTTATTGAGGAAAGAATATGTGATTTTACAGATAGGTATGGACTTAAAATAAATCCAAGAGCAAAAATATTGCAGCTTTCTGCTGGAGAACAGCAGAGGGTAGAGATTATAAAGACTCTCTTCAGAGGTGCAAGCCTGCTTATCCTTGATGAGCCGACTTCTGTTCTTACTCCTCAGGAGACAGAGGAGCTTTTCTCAATACTCAAAAGACTGGTGGAGGAAAAACATTCTGTAATCTTCATTACCCACAAACTTGAGGAGGTTATGGAGATAAGTGACAGAGTTACAGTTTTAAGAAAGGGAAAGGTTATTGCCACAGTAAAAACAAAGGATACCAGCAAGAAAGAGCTTGCAAGAATGATGGTTGGAAGAGAGGTTATTTTTCAGCTTGAGAGGAAAAAAATAGAAAAGGGTGAGGAGGTTCTTAAAGTTAAAGATCTCTTTGTAGAAAACGACAGGGGTCTTATGGCTGTTAAGGGAGTTTCCTTTAACGTTCATAAAAATGAAATTTTTGGAATTGCTGGAGTTGCTGGAAACGGTCAGAGAGAGCTGGTGGAAGCAATAACAGGATTGAGAAGAGTAAAGAGTGGGAAAGCGGAAATTCTGAATGTTGATGTTACAAACTCTTCTCCAAAAAGAATTGGAGATATAGGCGTTGCACATATCCCTGAAGAGAGAATTAGATTTGGAATAGTTCCCAATTTATCTGTATACGAAAATGCAGTTCTACGAGACTATTACCATGAACCATTCTCAAAGGGTTCATTCCTTAATTATCCCTATATAAAAGAACACACTAAAAAGCTTGTAAGGGAGTTCTCCATTGATACTCCCTCCATAGAAACTCCAGTGAAACTTCTATCAGGTGGAAATATACAGAAGTTAATTCTTGCGAGGGAAATCTCTACAAAGTCAAATCTGATAATTGCTGCTCACCCCACCTATGGACTTGATGTTGCAGCAACAGAGTATATAAGAAAACTGCTTTTAAAAAAGCGAGAGGAGGGTGCAGCTATTCTTCTTGTCTCGGAGGATTTAGAAGAGATATTTGAACTGAGTGACAGGATTGCAGTAATGTTTGAGGGGAAGTTTATGGGTATCGCTCCAAGAGAGAAGACAAGTCTTCAGGACATAGGTTTAATGATGGCAGGTTCGAAGACATTGGAGGAAAAGGATGAAGATTAAAGTAGAAAGAAGAGGTGAGATATCCCCCAAGAAAAGATTTGTATACCTTATTCTTTCTTTGATAATTGGTTTTCTCATTGGTGGTCTTATATTTCTGTTCAAAGGTATAAACCCCTTTTATGCTCTTCAAAAGATATTTGTGGGTTCCTTTGGAAGTATTTATGGATGGAAAGAGACAATAACAAAGGCAATTCCACTTATGCTCTGTGGTATAGGTCTTACCCTCGCTTTTAAAGGGAAATTCTGGAACATTGGAGCAGACGGTCAACTTTTGTTTGGTGCACTTCTTGCCACATGGATAGGGCTTTCACTTGGAAAGACATACCCTGCCTTTGTGGTTTTACCCCTCATGTTTGTTGGTGGATTTATATCAGGAGCTTTCTGGGGAATTATCCCGGCTATTATGAAGGTTAAACTGGGGATTAATGAAGTTATTACAACTCTCATGCTTAACTACATAGCTGAGCAATTTATACAGTATCTTGTTTATGGTCCATGGAAAGGAAAAACCCAGTATGGATTTCCGTACACAGACAACTTTTCAGCCTCAGCAACACTCCCTGTTATAAAAGGTACAAGGATTCACTATCCAACACTTATTATAGGTATTATTCTTGCCATACTCATTTACATATTTATTATGAAAACAAAGACAGGATACGAAATCAGAGTTATAGGAGAGAATCCCGAGGCAGCAAAGTATGCCGGGATAAATTTTTTAAAAACAACTATAATAATGATGGCTATAAGCGGTGGAATTGCTGGACTCGCTGGTGTGGGAGAAGTTGCAGGGATCCATCATCATCTTACCACACCAACTCAGATATCTTCAGGCTATGGATATACAGCAATAATTGTAGCATGGCTTGCAAGGCTAAATCCTTTAGTGGTTATTCTTTCCTCTATATTTTTTGGTGGTATTCTTGTTGGAGGAGATACCATTCAAACATCCATGGGTCTTCCTTTTGCCACAATCAATATATTTAACGGACTGATACTCATATCTGTTATATCCATCAATTTCTTCCTTGAGTATAAAATTTCAATTAAGAGGTGAGAAAATGGGAGGATATGAATTTTTAATTATATCTGTTCTAAAAAGGGCCCTTGTCGCGGGAACTCCGCTTCTTCTTGGAACACTTGGAGAGATATATGCAGAGAGATCTGGAGTTTTAAATCTTGGTGTTGAGGGCTTAATGGCTATCGGTGCAGTTTCAGGTTTTGGAGTGGCACTTGTTACTGGAAACCCATGGCTTGGACTGCTTGCTGCTGCAGTATTCGGTGCAATTCTTTCTCTGGTTCATGCCTTTGTAAGTGTTACATTAAAGTCAAATCAAATTATATCTGGACTTGCCCTCACCATGCTTGGTCTTGGTATAAGCGGACTCTGGGGAAAGGCATATATAGGTATTCCATTAACTACAAAATTTGAGTCAGTAAAGATACCAATACTCTCAAAGATTCCTTATGTGGGGGAGATTCTGTTTCATCAGGATCCAATATTTTACATATCTGTCATAGCTGGAATTGTTATGTGGTTTATCCTTTTTAAAACAGAGGTGGGAATAAATATAAGGTCTGTGGGGGAGAATCCTCTTGCTGCAGATGCCATGGGAGTAAATGTTTATAAGACAAGGTATGTGTGTGTTATTATCGGCGGAGTGCTTGCAGGTGTTGCAGGAGCGCACCTATCCCTTGCCTACATACCTTCGTGGATAGAGGGTATGACGGGAGGTAGAGGATGGATAGTGATAGCTCTCACAATATTTGCACTCTGGAATCCTTTGAGAGCTATGCTTGGAGCCTATCTATTTGGTGGAATTTATGTATTGCAATACCTCCTTCAACCTATAGGGATACCACCAAACATTCTTCTTATGTTCCCGTATCTTGCAACGCTTTTTGTCCTTCTCGTAAGCGCGCAGGAGACATTTAGGAAGAGAATGGGAGCTCCCAGGTCTCTGGGTGTTCCCTATGACAAAGAAGAGAAGTGAAGTAGTTTGATGGAGGCGGCAGAGAATAAGTAAACAAAAATTCCCTTGACAAAATCAAGGGGTAGAAATGGCAAAGAGCCTATTAAAAATGCCTTTGATAGGCTAATTTTCAAATTAAAAGATAAATAAGTAATCCCCAGAAGATGAATTTCCAGTATGGCTAAGATGATTCCAAATATAAGAAGTTTTTTATTTTTTCTGTTTAGGGAACCTATAACAACAGGGGCAATTAAAAATCCGAGAAGATAGCCCCCTGTTGGGCCAAGGAGGGCAGACAGATCAGCCTGCCCTCCTGCAAATACAGGAAAACCAAGAATCCCTAAAATTTCATACATTAAAACTGATAGAAAACCAAAGTATGGCCCCAGCATAACTCCTGACAGGAGAACAAAGAACAGCTGAAGGGTTAGTGGAACAGGGGTAAAGGGAAAGGGGATGGAGATGTAGGAGCCAATTACTATAAGAATGGAGAAAAGTGAGGAGAAAACGAGATTCCTTAACTTCATATATTAATGTCCAAGAAGGGTTATCATAACTCCAGCAACTACAGCAGTTCCTATAACTCCAGCAACATTAGGACCCATAGCGTGCATTAAGAGGAAGTTTCCAGGGTTCTCCTCCTGTCCAACTCTCTGAGAAACTCTTGCAGCCATAGGTACTGCAGATACACCTGCTGAACCAATGAGAGGATTTACCTTTCCTCCAGTTACCCAGTAGAACACTTTTCCAAGCAGGACTCCTCCTGCTGTTCCTCCTATGAAGGCAACGAGTCCAAGAACTATAATTCCTATGGTTTTTGCAGTTAAGAACCTTTCGGCAGTCATTGTGGAGCCAACAGTGGTGGCAAGAAATATGGTTACGATGTTTATAAGTTCGTTTGCAGCAGTATTTTTCAGTCTTTCCACCACACCGCTCTCTCTAAACAGATTTCCAAGCATAAGCATTCCAATTATTGGTGCCACTGCAGGGAAGAGCAAACTTATAACTATGGTAACCACTATAGGGAAGAGTATCTTTTCTGTCTTTGAAACAGGTCTTAACTGTTCCATAACAACAGTTCTTTCCTTTTTGGTTGTAAATAGTCTCATGATAGGAGGTTGAATGAGGGGAACGAGGGACATATAAGTGTACGCAGCAACTGCTATAGGACCGAGAAGATGGGGGGCGAGTTTTACCGCAGTATAAATCGATGTTGGTCCATCTGCTCCTCCTATTATTCCAATGGATGCTGCTTCCATCATGTTGAAGCCAAGAAGTAATGCTATTATCAGGGCAATAAAAACTCCAATCTGTGCTGCTGCACCGAGAAGTATGGTCCATGGATTTGCAATAAGAGGTCCAAAGTCTGTCATGGCTCCAATCCCCATAAATATAAGTAGCGGGAATATTTCAGTTTCTATTCCAGCTTTGTAGAGATAATAGAACAGACCGCCTGGATGAATTCCATGAGGTTCAGAGATTAACCCTGCAAGGGGAAGATTTGCAAGTATACAGCCAAACCCTATGGGCATAAGTAAAAGAGGCTCGAACTTTTTCGCTATTGCAAGATAGATAAGAAAAGCCCCAACTCCAATCATTATCAATTCTCCCCAGGTCAGGGAGAGAACTCCACTCATGGAGAGAAGGCTTCCTAATGAGCCCATTATTAGCCTCCAATCTCTATTTCAACTAAAGGTTCTCCTGTTTCTACATTCTGTCCAGTAGAAACATGAACGGCTTTAACAACTCCATCTTCTGCTGCAAATATTTCGTTTTCCATCTTCATGGCTTCAAGAACAAGGAGAATATCGCCTTTCTTTACTGCCTTTCCAGGAGATACATTGACGGTTAGTACCTTTCCCGGAAGTGGTGCAGATACAACAGTAACTCCTTCAGCTACCTTTACCTTTTTGGTTTCTTTCTTTACAGGCTGGGCTGGTGGGGGAGTGGAGACTGGAACAGTTGGAACTTCCCTTTTGACCTCCTTTACCTCTTTTACCTGGGGAGTCTTTGACTCTCCTATTTCTTCAACAATAACTTCAAAAGTTTCTCCATCTACAGTTACTCTAAACTTTTTAGCCATTCTTCCACCTCTTTGTTTTAATTTTTGAAGATACTTTTCTTCCAACTATCTCTTTCACTCTCCAGAAATTTAGACCTTCACCAGTGGGTCCTATAAATCTTGTCTTTACTTCTTCATAAGCTGAAAGTGCTGCAGCAATTGCAGCTATTTTTCTTAATTTACTTCTCTTATCCTCTTTCTCTTTCTTTGGAGCTAAAACAGGACCTGTCTGTTTAACTTCTTCCTTTCCCCCTTCCTTTTCTGGATGATAGAAGATTAATTTGAACATTACCAGCACGAAACCAAGAAAAGCAAGTACTCCAAATACTATTGCTACTGCTACAATTGTGAATTTTAGACCTTCCCATATAGAAGTTATCTCCATCTTTTCCTCCTAAAGAGGCATATTTCCATGTTTTTTCTCTGGTAAGCTTTCGCTCTTACTTCTTAAGAAATCAAGTGCTTCTGCTATTTTCTTTCTTGTAAATTTTGGATCTATAACATCATCAATGTATCCTCTCTCAGCTGCCCTGTAAGGATTTGCGAACATATCTCTAAACTCTTTAATCTTTTCCTTTCTCATCTCTTCGGGATTCTCTGCTGCCTTTATGTCTTTTCTGAAGATTATCTCAGCTGCTCCCTCTGCTCCCATAACTGCAATCTCTGCTGTGGGATAGGCATAGACAACATCAGCACCAAGATGACGGGAACACATGGCAATGTATGCTCCTCCATAGGCTTTTCTTAAGATAACTGTAATCTTTGGAACTGTGGCTTCTGAATAGGCATAGAGAAGTTTTGCTCCGTGTCTTATAACTCCTCCGTGTTCCTGATTTACTCCCGGGAGATAACCAGGGGTATCTGTGAATGTAACAAGGGGAATGTTAAATGAATCACAGAATCTCACGAATCTTGCAGCTTTATCAGATGAATTTATATCAAGAACTCCTGCAAGATACTTTGCCTGATTTGCGACAATTCCAACGCTTCTTCCACCGATTCTTGCGAATCCAACAACAATGTTTGGAGCGTATAGAGCATGAACTTCAAGGAACTCTCCGTTGTCAACTACTCTTCTTATAATGTCCTTAACATCGTAAGATTTTGATGGATCTGTTGGAACTATATCTCTTAATTCATCATCTGCTCTATCAATGGGATCGTCTGTTTCAACCATGGCCGGCTCCTGAAGGTAGTTATCTGGAATGTAAGATAGAAGTCTCTTTGTAATTTCTATGGCATCTTCATCAGTCTTTGCAAGGAAATGAGCATTACCACTTCTCTGGTTGTGGACAAGTCCACCACCAAGTCCTTCGTGACTTATCTCCTCTCCTGTCACTGCTTTGACAACATTTGGTCCTGTGATATACATTGTTGCCTTCTCTGTCATAATTATGAAATCCATAATTGCCGGGGAATAAACTGCTCCTCCAGCTGTAGGTCCCATATTGATGGATATCTGTGGGATAACTCCGGATGCTCTTGTGTTTCTGAAGAATATTTCTCCGTACCCAAAGAGTGAGTCAACACCTTCCTGGATTCTTGCTCCACCAGAGTCGTTCATACCAATAAATGGAATTCCAAGTTTCATTGCAAGGTCCTGCATCTTTACTATTTTCAATGCGTGCATTTCACCAAGAGATCCACCAAGTGTTGTAAAATCCTGAGCATAGAGAGCTACTCTTCTTCCATTGACAGTTGCCACACCTGTTATGATTCCATCTCTTGGAATAAACATTTTGTCAAGACCAAAGTAGGTGCTTCTTGTTTTTACAAATTCTCCAAACTCTGTGAAGGAGCCGGGATCAACGAGGAGTTCAATTCTTTCCCATGCAGTTAATTTTCCTTTCTTGTGCTGTTTCTCAACCTTTTCAGGGCCTCCACCCTCTTCTATTTTCTTCCGCTTCTCCTCCAGCTCTTTCAAAAGATCTTTACTTTCCATAAAATACCTCCTATAAATTTAAAAAGGGCCTCTCGGTCTCTTTCTCTCTTTTTATATTTTTGTGTTTCGTTTCTCTCAATCCCACAAAATTATATCAGAGTTTTCTTTCAAATGGAATGCTTTTTTCCAAATCTAAAGCTACTCTGTATATTTTATTTTCTTCAAGATAATTTGAGACAATTTGCATTCCCACAGGCAATCCATTGTAAACTCCAGTGGGGACATTTATACCTGGAATTCCTGATAGGTTAACAGGGACTGTCATAACATCGGCAAGGTACATCTTTAATGGATCCTCTATCCTTTCACCAATCTTAAAGGGAAGGGTTGGAGATGTTGGGAAGAATAATACATCCACCTTTTTAAATGCCTCCTCAAAGTCGTTGGTTATTAGTCTTCTCACCTTTGAAGCTTTTAGATACCACTGCTCATAGTATCCTGATGAGAGAACGAATGTTCCAAGAAGAATCCTTCTCTTAACCTCTTTACCAAACCCAGCCTTTCTTGTCTCTGTGTACATTGTTTTGAGATTACCACTTTCAACTCTTAAACCATACCTTACACCATCATACCTTGCAAGGTTACTTGAAGCCTCTGCAAAGGCAACAAGATAGTAGACAGGTAGTGAGTTGTGTATATTTGGTAGAGAGACTTCAACTATCTTATGACCCATACTCTCGAGGGCTTTTAGAGATTCCTCCATATTCTTTACGATGACATCTTCTATACCAAATTTGTTTATTTCCTTTATAATGCCTATTTTTAACTTTCCACCAAAGGGCTGAATCTTATTGTAATTTATATCAAGAGATGTGGAATCCCTTTCATCGTATCCCTGAATGAGATTGAGAACATAAAAGGTGTCTTCCACTGTTTTTCCAAAAATACCAATTTGATCAAGGGAGGAGGCAAAGGCTACAAGGCCAAATCTTGATAAAAGTCCGTATGTTGGTTTCAGTCCTACAACTCCACAGAAGGAGGCGGGTTGTCTTACAGAACCTCCTGTGTCAGAGCCAAGAGCCACCAAAGCCATATCAGAAGCAATTACTGCAGCAGAACCGCCAGAAGAACCACCAGGGACCCTCTCAGTGTCCCATGGATTTTTCGTTACTTTGAAGGCTGAGTTTTCAGTGGAAGAACCCATGGCAAATTCATCCATGTTTGTCTTTCCAATTATAATACCGCCATATTTTTTAATTTTCTCTATAACGAAGGCATCATAGGGAGCAATAAAGTTTTCAAGAATTTTTGAACCGCAGGTATTGGGAAGATTTTTAACAAGGATGTTATCCTTTATTGCAAAGGGTATTCCATAGAGTGGTAAATCTCTTTCCTCTTTCTCAAGTTCCTTTGCTCTTTTTTTAGCTTCATTCCAGTTGAAGGAGAGATATGCATCTATATTTCCCTCTTTTTCTTTAACCCTGTTTTTGTACTCATCAACTAATTCAAGAGGAGAAATTTTTCTTTCTCTTAGAAGTTTAAGGGTTTCAGTTAATGATAGTCTAAATGGTTTCATCTTTCTTCTCTATAATCTTTGGAACTTTTACAAACTCTTTTTCAAAGAATGGAGAAATCTTTTCTAAAACTTCCCTATCAAACCACTTTTTAGATTCATCTTTTCTTAAGGAAAGTTTTTGTAATGGAGGATGAAACATGGGTTCCACATTGCTCGTATCTATTTCGTTTATTGACTTAAAGTGGGAGAGAACCTGGTTTAACTGAGGAATTAACTCCTCTTTTTCTTCTTCTGATAGAGATAGTCTTGAAAGGTTCAATATTTTATTGACAGTCTTTTTGTCTATAATTCTCATACAAAATTCATTTTATCACAAATTCACTTTTTGAAAAACCACTATTTAACTTCTTTATTTTCTTTTCTCCTTCTGTAGATAAGGTAAATTATGTAAATCAGGATAAGCCATGGAGTTAGCCATGCAAGGACTATGATTATTACGAAAATTGACATTACAAATCCATTTAAGGCTCTGTTTAAAGCATCAAGTATTCTTCTAATGATTGGGGGAACTACACCGGGCTTTTCACCTTTCTCTCTAATACTAATAGTGATTTGAGAAAAGTCAGTATGGAAGGAGATATAATTCATTCTTCCCTTAATCTTTTCTATCTCTGTCTCAATTTTATCAAGTTCACTTCTTATGGATAGCATGTCCTTTATATCTTTTGCATCACTTAGCCACGAGAGGAGTAAATCTCTCTGCGATTCAAGAACCTTGAGCCTTGAGGAGAGATCCACATACTCTCCTGATAGATCCTTGGAGTTTATAGAGATATTTTCCACTTCTCCAAAATCTGAGATTTTATCTATAAAGTTATCAAAGCCCTTTGATGGCACTAAAACCGTAATATTTCCGAAATAGCGATTATTCTGTCTGTAAAAGTTTGAATTAGAGACAAAGCCAGAGAAACTTTTAACTGTAAATGTTATCTTGTTCCATATATCCATAAATTTTCCCTTCTCCACAACAAGTTCCACTGCACCGTTTTTTATAATCTTTAGACCAAAATTTTCTTCTTGGTATGAATTCTCACCTACTAAAGTTAAATTTAAATCTTGGAGTTTCTCTTCCTCTAATCCAGAGAATCCTTCGCCTTTCTCTCTAAATTCTGTTAGTAGTGGCATGTTTCCAGGTAGATAGAAAAAACCACCAATATTTGAGAGAATAAAGTATCCTCCCACCACACCTATACAAAGA
>QMOO01000007.1 GCA_003648245.1 Caldisericota bacterium | reverse complement strand
ATTAAAGATGCAACACCGCTTTCAACATACTGTTCTCCCCAGGCTATCAGGAAGTGAGGGATAGAGGCATCAACTATACCGGTAAGGATAAGAAGGGGAATTAATTCTTTGGATATACGAAGATCTTTCCCGGATAGTTTCAATACGATGTAAAATACCAGTGTGGCAATAAACAATCTGAGGCTTGTAAATGTCATGGGTTTTATATCTCTTACACCAATTCTTATAAAAAGAAAAGTAGAACCCCATATACACCCAAGTAGAATAAGAACAAGATAAAAATTCCTTCTCTTTTCCATAAGATATTTTTAACATAAGATACTATTGTAGTAAATTTATTTTAGGAGAGATTATGAAGGAAGACATAATCCCTTTTGGGGACAGCGCATTAATAGTAAGGTTTAAAGGTAAAAACCTTGAATCCATAAAAAGGGCAAAGAAAACCGTTGAACTCCTTATAAGAGAGAAAATAAAAGGTATTATAGATTTCATTCCTGCTATTCATTCTCTCACCATTGTCTTTGACCCACTGGTCGTGTCATTTGAAGATTTGAAGAAAAGAATTGAAAAACTTTTACTGGTAGATACTCATGTAAAGTTACCTCCCCCAAGAACTTTTAAGATACCTGTAGTTTATGGAGGAAGATTTGGACCTGACCTTAAATTTGTGGCAGAGTTTAATGGTATCACAGAGGAAGAGGTAATTAAGATTCACTCTGAAAAAACCTACAGGGTGTACATGCTTGGCTTTATACCCGGTTTTGCATATCTTGGGGAAGTTTCAAAAAGGATAGAGACTCCAAGATTAAAGGCACCGAGAACCTCTGTCCCAAAGGGAAGTGTAGGCATAGGTGGAAGCTTCACTGGTATATATCCTGTCTCCTCACCAGGTGGCTGGAGAATCATAGGTATGACATATTTCACCCCCTTTAATCCAGAAAAGATACCCCCTGTGGAGTTTGACATTCTGGATAAGGTGAAATTTGAAAGAGTTTCTGAAGATGAGTTCCTTTCAAGATACAGAGGAAACATAGAGTTTATAGGAGGAAGTAGTGATTAAATTTATCTCCTCAGGCTTAAACACTTCCATTCAGGATAAAGGTAGATTTGGGTATAAAAGGTTTGGAATAACAAACTCAGGTGCAATGGATGATATCTCTTTAAGAATAGTAAATAAACTTGTTGGAAATAGAGATTTTGAGTCTGCAATTGAGTTCACATTGATGGGACCTGTAATTGAATTTAAGAAAGAGGCTATAGTAGCAGTGGGAGGAGGCGAGGTTGAGGTAAAAATAGACGGAAAAAACTTTCCCATGTGGAAGGCCCTCTACATAAAAAAGGGAAGCATCCTTTTCTTTGGAGAGATGAAAAGTGGCTTAAGAGGATATATAGCTATTCAGGGCGGTTTAAACATAAAAGATAATCTTGGGAGTAAATCCTTTGATGAAAGAGGGGGGCTGGGTCTTAAAATTGAAGATGGAACAGAAATTGAAATACAGGATATGGCCGATAAGAGTGTTATAGGTAGAGAAATAGAAAAAAATTTCTTACCCTGCTTTGACGGAACAATCAGGGTAATTACAGGACCAGACAGAGAAAACTTCACCGAAAAATCCTATAACTTATTTTTTTCTACAGATTGGAAAATAAGTCATGAATCGAATAGAATGGGAATTAGATTAAAGGGAGGAAGAATAGAACATTCTGAAAAAGGAGCAAATATAGAATCCCAGGGAATAGTTGAGGGTACAATTCAGGTAACTCCAAGTGGAGAACCGATAGTACTTATGAAAGAGCATCAAACCACTGGTGGTTACGCCAGAATAGGAGTTATTGTAACTTGCGATCTTTATAAAATAGCTCAGAGAAGACCAGGAGAATCTGCAAAATTTAAGGAGACAACAATAAAAGAAGCCATTCAGGCTCTAAGAGAAAGAGAGAAATGGCTAAGAGGTATCAAATTTAAAAGAGAGGGAAGGAGGTTTATAATGATAATAAACGGGCAAAGATACCGTGTGGAGGTGGAAAGAGTTGAGTAAGTTTATTGGCATAAACTCCGATGTGGGAGAAAGTTTTGGAAGGTATAAGCTGGGTTTTGATGAAGAATTGATGAAGTATGTCACCTCCATCAATATAGCATGTGGTTTACATGCAGGTGATCCAATGGTTATGAGAAAAACTGTGCTTTTAGCCAAAGAAAACAGGGTGAAAGTTGGGGCTCATCCTTCATACCCTGATCTTCAGGGTTTTGGAAGAAGAAGTATTGAAATGAGCGAAGAGGAAGTAGAAAATTTTGTACTCTATCAAATTGGAGCACTGAGTGCTTTTTTAAAGATTTACAGCCTTCATTTGCACCACATAAAGCCGCATGGTGCTTTATACAATGATGCAATAAAAAAACCGCTGATAGCAAAAGCAATAGGTAAAGCTGTTCTTCTTTTTGATAAAAATGTAAAAATTTACGGTTTAAGCGGGAGTAAAGCTGTAGAGGTGTGGAAGGATATGGGACTTGATGTTTTTGAAGAGGTTTTTGCCGACAGGAATATTTTAGATAATGGTCTTTTAGTTCCAAGAAGGGAACCAAACGCAGTTGTACATGATACAGAGATTATAAGGGATAGAATTACAAGTTTAATAAGGTATGGGGAGATGGAATCAATAAATGGAAAAAGGATAAAGTTAAATTTTGATACAGTATGCGTTCATAGTGATACACCAAACGCTTTAAACATTGCAAAAACAGTAAGGGAAGTGTTAGAAAGAGAGGGACTTACTACAAAAAATGAATAAAACTGTAACAGAGGAGTTTAACAAAGGTACAGCTCTCTATGTAAAAGGAAAAAAGGACGAGGCAATAATTTACTTCAAAAATTTCTCCAAAAAATATCCCGGGCTCCCTGAACCCCATATAGCCCTTGGAGTAATATACTTCAACGACAAAAACATTAAAGAGGCTATTAAAGAATTTAAAATTGCCCTGGAACTTGATCCAGAAAATCCCCTTGTTCACAATAATCTTGGAAATGTTTATAAAGCTATTGGAGAAAAAGAAAAGGCAATCATTGAATACAAAAAGTCCGTAAAAATTGACCCAAATTTTTCGCTGGGATATGTAAACCTTTCAAGTGTTTATGAAGAAATGGGAGAACTCAAAGAAGCATTTAGCTACTTAGAGAAAGCACTGGTTAATACATATGGACTACCAGACAAAGGACTCTCTCTGTTCTTTCGTCTTGCAATTTATTATCTGTTGTTCAATAGATTGGAAGAATCCAGTAAAATGTTAAAGAGAATACTAAAACAGACCCTATTTAAAACAAGCACAGAAATTGTGAATCTCAGAAGAAAGTGTAATGCTTTACTTAAAACCATAAAGAATCTTGATAAACTAAGTGGTGAGGAGAAGGAAAAGGAGATAATCAAAACATTAAGGGAATTTGAATTTAAATATATAGTGAAAGCTATCTCTAAAAACAGACAGTTTTTAAGGAATTGATGATATAATTTAAACAAATGGATAAACATAGTCTTGAAGTAATAGAATACTACAGGATTCTTGAGATACTCAAAAATAAATGTCATACCCCCATGTGCAGGGAAATACTCTCAACTTTCTCACCTTCTTCAGATTTTGAGCTAATTAAAGACAGCATAAAGGAAACAGACGAAGCTAAAGATTTTATTAACAATGAAGGTGGGTTGAGCTTTTCCTCCTATCAGGACATGGAGGACATAATTAAAAAGGTAAAAGTCAGGAGTGTCCTCTCTGGAGAAGAGCTGAGTAAAGTAAAAGAAAACCTTTCCCTTTTTGAGGAGATAAGGAGAGAATTTGAAGAGAATAAGCTAAGATATCCATATCTTTATAGATCCGCCTCGAAATTAAAAAAATTCACTGATCTTAGAAAAGAAATCGAAAGATGTATAGATGAGGAAGGAAATGTTAAAGATGATGCATCCAGTGAATTAAAATCCATAAGGAAGCGTATAAGAAACTTAAGACAAAAAATTATTGAAAAGTTAGAATCTTTGTTTGCTTTATCCACATACAAAAATATGATCTCAGACCATGTAATAACTGTAAGGAACGGGAGGTATGTAATTCCCATAAAAAGAGATTTCATTTCTTACTTCCCATCCATTGTACAGGATACCTCTGGTTCAGGCAAAACCCTCTTTGTTGAACCACAATTTATAGTTCAGAAAAACAACGAATTGATAGAACTCAAAGGTAAGGAGGAACAGGAAGTAAAAAGGGTTTTAACGGCATTATCCAATCGTGTGTCAGATAGAATAAATGATATAGAAACTGCTGTAAGCATTGTGGGATTTCTTGATTTTACATTCCTCAAGGGAAGAGTATCCAACGAATGGGATTGTGTTTCCCCTGTATTTGTAGAAAAGAAGAAGGTAAGAATAGAAGAGGGAAGACATCCCCTTCTTGAGAAAGAAAAGGTTGTTCCAATATCCCTTGAAATAGGTGAAAACTTCAGAGTGCTTATAATCACCGGTCCCAATACTGGAGGAAAAACTGTAACATTAAAAACTATAGGTTTATTTGTAGCTCTTGCACAGAGCGGTTTTCATGTTCCTGCAAAACACTTTGAAACTGGAATTTTTAATGAAATACTTGCTGATATTGGTGAAGAACAGAGCATTGAGCAGAGTTTATCCACATTTTCATCCCACATGAAACACATAGTGAGGATACTTGAAAGATGCGATGATAAATCTCTTGTCCTACTGGACGAGCTCGGAGCAGGGACAGATCCTGAGGAAGGAGCAGCTATTGCTCAGGCTATAACTGAATACCTTCTTAAAAAGAAATCTATTGTGGCCATTGCCACCCATTATCCAAGACTTAAAGAGTTCGCATATAAAGTGGAAGAGGTTGAAAACTGCAGTGTTGGATTTGACCCTGAAACCCTTAAACCAACATATAAACTCCACATTGGAATTCCTGGAGAAAGCCACGCATTAACAATTGCCACCCATCTTGGAATCGAAAAAGAGGTTATAGAAAAAGCAAGAGAAATACTTGGTGAGGAGCATCTTGCAAAGGAAGTTATAATAAACAAAATGAAGAGAGATCAAACAATTATAGAAAAGGATAAATTATCCATAGAGGCAACAAAAAGGGAGATAGAGGAGAGAAAAGAGGAGCTTGAAAAACTTCTGAATGAAATAAAAGAGAAGAGGAAAGAATTCCTATTAAACGCAAAGAAAGAGGCCTTAAAAATCATTGAAGATACAAGAAAGAGAATGGAAGAACTCTTAAAGAATATACCTAAAGAGAGAAAGGTAGTCCTTGAGGAGAAGAAAGAACTTGAAAAGGAGGAAGAGAAGATAGCGGAAGAGATAGTCTCCCAGGAGAAAAAGATTGTGATAGACTGGGATGAAATTGAAATTGGAGACCTGGTGTGGATAGAGAAATTTGGAAAGCAGGGGATTGTTTTAAATAAAGACGAAGAAGAGAAAAAAGTTCAGATACAAATTGGAACAATGAGAGTCATTCTCCCCTTTGAAGATATAACCCGAAAGATTACAGAAGTGGAAGAGATACCCGATGAAGAGGGTAAGGTGGAACTTCCAACACCTGAAACTCTTCCCATGAAGATAGACCTTCACGGAAAAACAGTGGATGAGGCGCTGGTAAAACTCGATAAGTACCTTGATTCAGCATCTCTTGCAGGTTTTCCATTTGTTTACATACATCACGGTGTAGGAACAGGAATATTGAGAAAAGCAATACATGATTTCCTCAAAACAAACCCTCATGTTCAAAGATACACCACTGATCCAGAGAACGGTGGTGTAACCATTGTGTATTTAAAATAATAAACTGGATTTTTGATATAATCAAATCAGGGTGTGCTAAGCGGGGAGTTAGCGGTGCCCTGTAACCCACAACCCGCTCAGTGGGGCTGAATTCCTCCTGAAGGTGCACTCTTTCTCAGAAGGTTCTTAAGAGGGAAAGATGACGGAAGGAAGCCAGGAAACTTAGAGGTTACGAACCCCGCCAGGTCCGGAAGGAAGCAACGGTAAGTAATTCTCTAAGTGTTCCCTGGTGACTCTTTCCCGATTTTCTTCTTAGGAAAGACCTGAGGGGGAGTGTATCGTAGGGAGGTGCACACCCCTTTATTTTTCTTCTTCAACAAGTTTAGACCACCTATCTTTCAGTGTGTCTCTTCTTGGTTTATACACTACTTCATAGAAATTCCTTTGAGAGAGAAGATATCTCTTTTTACCTCCTGAATTTTAATTTTCTCCAGAATTCTGTAACTAATGGACATTCTTTACCGAGTCTGTAATCTGAGTTAAGTTCTTTAAATACAATGCCTTCGCTTGAAGTCGCTCTAAAATTATCAAGTATTCTGTCAATGGAGACTAATTTATACTGAGGCAATAGAAAAATATACCCAGTCTCCTTCAAGTTTTTCTCCAAAATAGGGTATCGGCTGCATCAGCCATACAGGATAGTGAAATTCTCTCATTTTTTACATAAAAATTTCAAAAGATTGAACCCTCTATTTTCCAGCCATCATCATGAAGAATTAGAATATAGGCTCCCCTGTAATCTGACTCCTTCCCATTCTCCCTTATTGTTAAGACAAAGTGCACTCTTGCTCTCTTCTTGTCGTTGGAAAGAACCACATCTTCAATCCTTACTCCCACAATCTCCCTATTATGCTCCTTCATATTTTCAAAGCTCTTTTTAAAATCCTCCAGCGATCCCTTTTCCTTTAGCATATCTCCAGCAAGAAGGGAGTATGCTGTCTCATAATCCTCTCTCATAATGGCTTTGAAGTATCTTTTAAGGGTTCCTTCAGGAGATTTTGCAGAACAGCTACTTAGTATTAAAACAGAAACTATTATAAAAATTGTAATAAGAATCGTAAATCTTTTCATTTTTATCACCTCACTATCTAATTAGAATCTCACATTATTATATCACTTTCAATATTAATGATAAAATAAAATTAATGAAGGAAAAAGATAGAAATTTTGTGATAATCACTGGTATTTCCGGAGCAGGGAAAACTAAAGCAGCAAACTTCCTTGAAGATATGGGATATTTTTGTATAGATAATCTTCCTTTAAGCCTTATTAAGAAGTTTGTGGAGTTGTATAAAAGGGGAATTGGTGGTGTTGACAAGGTATCTCTCACCATAGACATAAGGGAGAAGGATTTTATTGAAAATTTTCCTAAAATATATAAAGAACTTGAGGAAGAGGGGTTAAATCCATTTCTTTTATTTCTTGACGCAGGAGAAGAAACACTTGTAAAAAGATACAAAGAGACAAGAAGAAAACACCCTTTATTTACAAAGGATGGACTCATCACCGCAATAAGAGATGAAAAGTTGAAACTTAAAAAAATAAAGGATTTAAGTGATGTAGTCATAGACACATCAAAACTGAAGCCTTCAGAGTTAAAACAGAGACTTGTAGAGATATTCAAAGAGAAGAGAGAGACAGTAATGTCCATAACCATAATATCCTTTGGTTATAAGTATGGAATACCAATTGATTCAGACATCATATTTGATGTAAGGTTTCTTCCCAATCCATTTTATATAAACGGTCTTAGAGAGGTTTCAGGACTTGATGAAGGTGTCAAAAGATATGTACTTTCTCATGCTGCAACAAAGGGTTTTTTAAAAAGGTTTAAGGATATGATATTCTTTCTCATACCTCAATATGTAAAGGAAGGAAAGACATCACTTATAATATCTTTTGGTTGCACAGGTGGAAAACACAGATCTGTAGTTATATCTGAAGAGGTGAAGAAAATACTCGAAGAGAAAGGATACAAATGTACACTATTTCATAGGGACATAAGAAAAGAATGAAAGAAAAATTGAAAAGTTTTTTAAAATGGCTTTATCCAGGAATGAATGTCAAGAGATGGGTTCTCCTTATGGGATTCGGATTCCTTATATCTGCTCTTGGATTCATGGTTATTCTCGATTTCACAAGACTCGGAATAATAAAGAGATTTATAATAAACTTCATCATAGTTTTTATGAAAGGAAATTACACCTATCCTATATGGCTTTCAAGAATCATAGCAGTTTTGTTTATCCTGTCAGGTATATTTCTTCTTATATTTGGATTTGTTAAGCTCTTAAACTCGCTATTCACTGCGCTTCTCAAAGAGAAAAGAAAGGATGTGGTTCACATAATACACAGATATAGATTCAGGTGGAAGGAAAAGAATGTGCTATCCTTTGGAGGAGGAACAGGTTTATCCAACCTGTTGAAAGGTCTAAAGGAGTATCCATTCTTTCCAACAGCTGTGGTAACTGTAACAGACGATGGAGGAAGTTCAGGAAGACTCAGAGAGGAACTTGGAATTCCACCACCAGGAGACTTGAGAAACTGTATTGCTGCACTTTCAGAGAGTGAGGAATTCTTAAAAGACCTCTTCCAGTACAGATTTAAGGAAGGTGAAACCCTTCAGGGACACTCCCTTGGAAATCTCATAATAGCAGCTTCAATGAAGTTAAAGGGTGGGCTTCTTCTTGGAGTAAGTGAACTTGAGGAAGCTCTTAATCTCTCAGGGAGAGTTATTCCTGTATCTGAAAGTGTGCTTACCCTTGTCGGAGAATTTGATGATGGAGAAAGGATTGTTGGTGAAACAAACATAAGAAGAAAGGGTGGAACAATTGAAAAAATATACATAGAGCCACCATACGCAAAGCCAACTATAAGGGTTCTTTCTGAAATTGAAAATGCAGAACTTATAACCTTTGGACCGGGGAGTTTGTTCTCATCAGTTATACCACCCCTTCTCTTTGGACCTATTATAACAGCGTTGAAAAAGACCAGAGCAAAAAAGGTATATATACTTAACATAATGACAGAGAAGGGGGAAACAGATAACTTCACTGCCTCCATGCATGTTAAAAAGATATTTGAACACACAAATGGAAAAATTTTTGATTACATTATTGTAAACACAGGCAAAATCCCTGAATTTTATCTCAAAAAGTATGAAAGATATGATTCCAAACCTGTATATGTGGATGAAGAAAAACTTAAAGAAATGGGCTTAAAGGTGATTAAAGGTAATTTTGTAAAGATAGAAGAGGGATACATAAGACACGACCCAAACAAAATAAAAGAGACCCTCTTAAAGATTATTAAAAAATGAGAGAACCCTCCTTTACCTCTCTTGTTAAGAAGGAGCTTATCTCCTTTCAACCCATAAATGAAGATGAAATTCTTGCAGAAGTAAAAGGCATACTTCTTGCATCTGGTCTTGTGGTACTTAAAAGGGATTCCATTGATATAGTTTTTAAATCCACAGATCCTCAAATATTAAGAAGGATTATCCTCTTATCAAAGAAGATCATGGGTAATGAAAGAGAGGTTCTCGTGGAGAAAGGTAAAAGACGGAAATTTTATAAACTTATACACAGCTTTAATAAGAGAAACTTCTTTCTTTCTGGAATAATAGATAATGATGACCTTAAGGTACACTTTAAACCCAAAAGCGAGAAGGAAGCATCTGCATTTTTAAGAGGTGTGTTTCTTGGATGTGGAACAGTTACAGACCCAAGGAAAGAGTACTACCTCGAACTGAGACTCTCTGAAGATTCCTCCTTCTTTGAAATAATGGAACTTGTTCAGATACTCCACTTTAACTTCAAGTCAAGGATAAGAAGAAACAAAAGAGTCCTTTACCTTCAGTCAAGAAATGGAATTAAGGAATTCCTCGGATTTATAGGTGCATCTTCTTCTTTTCTCTCCCTCCTCGATCAGGAAATAAAAATGGACCTAAAGGAATCCCTCACAACAAAGATAAACTATGAGATGCGGAACATAGGAAAGATTGTAGATTCATATTTAAAAATTAGAGATGCTATACTTTTCTTAAAGAAAGAAGGAGTTTTCAACAATCTCACTCCTGCTCTAAAGAAAGCAGCTGAGGTAAGACTTAAATATCCTGACAAGAGCTTGAGAGAGGTTGCAGGTATTATTGGAATCTCCAAATCTGCCCTCAATCATAGATTGAGGAGAATCTTAAAGATAAAGGAGAAGTTAAAGGGTGGAACTAAGAAGAGAAGTTAAACAGATTCAAAAACTTACATTAAGAAAAAATCTGATACAGCTAATGAGGCTGTATCATGCTCCTCTTTTAGAGCTAAGGGAAATATTGAACCAGGAATGGGAGGAGAATCCTTTTTTAGAAGTTACAGAAACAAAAGATGAAATTGACATAGATGAAGACTCTATAAATTTTGAGGAGAAAGGAAACATAATAATTTATGAGTCTTTTCTGAAAGAAGAAAAGGGATTAAAGGATTACCTTGAGGAACAGCTGGTCCTCTTTGACTTTTCTCAGGATGAAGAAGAAATTGCAAGATTCATCATAGGAAACACAGATGAGCATGGATTCCTTCCTCTCTCACCTAAAGAGATAGAAAAGATACTGAAAAGGGATATAGAAAGTATAGAATCTGTTCTTGAAACTTTAAAAAGGGAACTTCATCCTCCTGGAGTTATTGCAAGAGATATAAAAGAGGGAATAATAATTCAACTTATAAGGGCTGGACTGATTAAAGATCTGAAAGAGGCGGAGAAAAACATAGATAGACTTTTAAAAGGAGAGAAAGTCCCTGAAAGTTTTCTGGAAAAGATAAAAAAAATCTCCATATACCCGGGAGATATTATAGACAGGAGTAAAAATCTATACATAACACCTGAGCTTTACCTGAAAATTATTGATGGAGAGATAAAGGTGTTCTATAATGAAAAAATATTACCGAAAGTTAAATTTAATAAAAACCTTTATGATGACATGCTTATGAAATTAAAGTTTTTATCAAGAGAAGAGAGAAAGTTTATAAAAACAAAGGCTAAGGACGCAAAAAACCTTGTATTTTTAGTAGAGGAGAGGAAGGAAAAGATATTAAGAATTGCCCAGTATCTTATAGATAAACAAAAGGATTTCTTTCTTAAAGATGGGTATCTGAATATTTTGACTCTGAAGGATGTATCCAGCGACTTGAATCTATCCATCTCCACTGTATCAAGAATAATACATGAGAAATACATAGATACACCTAAAGGCGTCTTCCCGCTCTCTTTCTTCCTTGGGAAAGATAAAGTGAAGAGAGGAGTGTTTGGAACAAAGGTAAAGATGCTTATAAAGAAACTTATAGATGAGGAGGATAAAAATAAGCCTCTTTCTGACGGAGAAATAGCAAAAAGGTTAGAAAAATTTGGTATATTTATAAAAAGAAGAACAGTCAACAAGTATAGAGAAGAAATGGGCATTCCCTCAAAAATAGTAAGAAAAAGGAGGAAGAGTAATGAGAGTAGCCATTAATGGATTTGGAAGAATCGGGAGACAAGTATTTAAAGTGCTAAAGAAAAAGTATCCTGGAATTGAGGTTGTAGCTGTAAACGACCTTTTTGATCTGCCAATGCTAATTCATCTTTTAAAATACGATTCTAACTATGGAAGTTTTGACGCAGAGGTTGAAGTTAAAGAAGACAGATTTATTGTAGATGGAAAGGAAACTCTTTTCTTAAGAGAGAGAAATCTTTTAGATCTCCCGTGGAAGGATTTAGGGATTGAGGTAATTATTGAATCAACTGGAGTTTTTACAGATGGAGAGAAGGCAAAGGATCACCTTGAAGCAGGGGCAAAGAAAGTTGTGATCACTGCGCCAGCAAAAAATGAAGATATAACCATTGTTCTTGGTGTAAATGAGGATTTGTATGATCCAAAAAAACATAGAATTATTTCCAACGCTTCCTGCACAACAAATTCCCTTGCCCCGGTGGTTAAAGTGCTTCACAAAAACTTCGTAATTGAGAAGGGGCTTATGACAACAATACATTCATATACAAACGATCAAAGACTTCTTGATGCTCCTCATAGAAAAGATTTTAGAAGGGCAAGAAACGCCGCAACAAACATAATCCCCACAACAACCGGTGCTGCAAAGGCTGTAACTGTAGTGATTCCTGAGCTTAAGGGTAAATTAAACGGAGTGGCTATGAGAGTTCCAACTCAGACAGTCTCCATCACTGATTTCACCTGTGTTGTCAGTAAGAACACAACTAAAGAGGAAGTGAATAAAGTTCTTAAAGAAGCATCAGAAACCTATCTTTCTGGTATTCTTGGTTACTCTGAAGAGCCATTGGTATCTACTGATTTTCGTGGAAGCGAGTTTTCTGGAATAATCGATGCTCTACTCACAGAGGTTATAGAAGGAAATCTTGTGAAAGTTTTCTCCTGGTATGATAACGAGTGGGGATACTCCACAAGGGTGGCAGATCTTGTGAAATTTATATTTGAAAAGGGGGTTTAGATGCAGTTAAAAACTCTGAAAGAGGTAAGTTTGAAGGGAAAAAGAATTCTTTACAGGGTGGACTATAATGTCCCCCTTACTGATGATGGGAGAGTAAGAGATAATACAAGAATAAGAGCTACCATACCTACATTAACCCATCTTCTTAAAGAAGGTGGCAGAGTAATAATAATCTCCCATCTTGGAAGACCTAAAGGAAGAAAAATCTCTTCCTTTTCTTTAAAACCTGTCTCAGAAAAACTTTCTGAAATTATAGGAAAGGAAGTAAAATTTATTGATGACTGTATAGGAGAGAAGGTAAAAGAGGCATGCGCCTCTCTGAAAGACGGAGAAGTATTGATGCTTGAAAATCTGAGGTTTTATCCTGGTGAAGAAAGCGCTGATGAAAAATTTGCAGAAGAACTTGCAGAACTGGGAGATATATATGTAAGTGATGCCTTTGCTGTGGCACATAGAGCACATGCATCAGTTTTCGTTCTTCCCACAATCCTTCCCTCCTTTGCTGGATTCCTGATGGAGAAAGAGGTAAGTTTCTTATCAAAACTTATTGAAGAACCTGAAAGACCTTTTGTACTTATTATAGGGGGAGCTAAAATATCCGATAAAATTGGAGTACTAAAAAACCTTTTGAATAAAGTTGATACCGTACTTATAGGGGGAGGTGCTGCCTTCACCTTTATAAAAGCAGAGGGGTATGGTATTGGAAGCTCCATATTTGAAAAAGAAATGGAGAACGTTGCAAAAGAGGTTTTAACTGAAGCCAGTGAAAAGAATGTTAAACTTTTGCTTCCCCTTGATATACATGTGGCAGAGGAATTGAAGGAGGGAGCAGATAAAAGGGTTGTGCCAGTAGAAAAGATACCTTACGATTGGTATGGGCTGGATATTGGACCAAAAACCATAAAACTCTTTACTGAAGAAATAGAAAAAGGGAAAACCATCTTCTGGAGTGGACCAATGGGAGTTTATGAGATGGAGGATTTCGCAGATGGAACCAGAGCAATTGCTACTGCAGTTTCTGAGAATAAATACACAAAGGTTGTTGGAGGTGGAGATACAATCTCAGCCTTGAACAAATTTGGATTGCTGAATAAGATGACTCATGTCTCCACAGGCGGTGGAGCATTATTAAGGTTCCTTGAAGGGAAGGAACTACCCGGTATAAAAGTGCTTCTAAAGGAGTAAATATGAAGATTATACTTGACGATTTTCAAAAACAGAGCATAAAGGAGGAGGAAAAACAAAAAAAGTTTGATGCAATAATTCTGGGAGGGGGACCTGCTGGATTAACTGCAGGAATATATGCCAGAAGGTTTGGCTTATCAACACTTTTAATTGAAAAACTGGGTATAGGAGGACAGGCTTCTGTCACAGACATAATAGAGAATTATCCCGGATTTCCACAGGGAATAAGTGGTGAGGAGCTTACCAAAAAATTTGAAGAGCAGGCAGAAAGATTTGGAGTAGAAATAATTTTTGATGAGATAAAAGAGATAAAACTCACCCATCCCATAAAACTTGTCTCTGAAGACAATGAATTTGAAGCAGAGGGTTTAATAATTGCCACAGGTGCAGATCCAAAAAAACTTGGTGTTCCTGGTGAAAAGGAACTTACGGGTAAAGGAGTTTCATATTGTGCAGTATGTGATGCCTTTCTCTTTAAGGATAAAAATGTACTTGTGGTTGGAGGAGGAGACTCTGCAATAACAGAGGCTTTATATCTTACCAAATTTGCAAAAAAGGTTTATGTAATACATAGAAGGGATAAACTTCGTGCCGCAAAGTATCTTCAGGATAGAGCTTTTGAAAATGAAAAGATTGAATTTATATGGAGCTCTCTGGTTAAAGAAATAAAGGGAGAAAAGAGGGTAGAAGGTGTAACAATATATGATAAGGTTAAGGATACCACATGGGAACTTGAAATTGATGGAGTATTCATATACATTGGTCTTACCCCGAATACAGATCTCTTTAAAGGAAAAATTGAGCTGGACAAAAACGGCTTCATAATAACAGATGAAGAGATGAGAACAAATGTGAAGTTTGTTTATGCCGCAGGAGATGTGAGAAGAAAATCCTTAAGACAGGTTATCACAGCAAGTGCAGATGGAGCCATCGCTGCCAATTCATTATTCAATGACTTAGAAGGATAAAAGAGACTTTTAATGTTAAAACTTGTGGGAGTAAGTAAGATTTATGGGAACAATGCTGCTCTCTCAAATGTTAGTTTTGAGGTTAAAAAGGGAGAGTTTGTATTTGTAGTTGGTCCCTCTGGAGCAGGTAAATCTACACTTCTTAAGCTCATACACAAGGAGATAGAACCTACAAGTGGAGAAATTTTCTTTAATGGAGAGTCTCTTAAAGAGTATGACAAGAAAATATACCTCTTAAGAAGAAAGATAGGGATGATATTTCAGGATTTTAAACTTTTTAAGAGAAGGAATGTCTTTGAGAATGTATCTTTTCCCCTTGAATCTATGGGGTATCCATTTTCATACATAAGAGAAAGAGTGGATAAAACTCTAAAAGAGGTTGGCATCTACGAAAAGAGAAACAGTTTCCCACACACCCTTTCAGGTGGAGAGGGTCAGAGGGTCTCAATAGCAAGAGCACTGGTGATGTCTCCTCTTATACTTCTTGCTGATGAACCAACTGGAAACCTTGACTGGAAAACATCATTTTCTTTGATGGATCTGTTTATGGAAATAAACCAGATGGGAACAACAATAATTATGTGTACACATAATGAAGAGATAGTTAGAAGATACAACAGAAGAATAATCTATTTAAGAGAAGGAAAGAAGGTGTATGAAAAGTTTCCTCGTATTAATTAGGGAGATAAAAGAGGCTTTTATAAACATAAAGAGGGCAGGTTTCTTAACCTTTATAACAATACTCGTTATAACTATTTCTCTCTACAGTATAGGAATGATTTACTTCTTCTATCTTTACTCCAGCCGAGTGAGAGAGGGTATAGAAAACAGAATAGAGGTTTCATTCTACATAGAAAAGAGTGTGACAGAGGAGAGGATAGAGGAAATAAAAAAGGAAATTTCTCTTCTTCCTGAAGTAGAAAATGTAAGATACATCTCTCCTGAAGAATCCCTGGAGGAATTAAAAAAGGAGTATCCAGAGTATGCATCCCTCTTCTCAGATTTAAAAGAAAATCCTCTCCCTCCAACATTCTTTGTAAAACCAAGATCAATATTTTCAATAAAACTCCTCACAGAAAAGGTGAATGAGATTCCGGAGATAAAGGGATTCTTTTATTCAAAGGAACTCGTGGATAAGCTCATATTCTCAATAAAAACCTTTTCCATATTAAGTTTAATAATTGTTTTTATTTTTATAGGAATTTTTGTATTTTTCATAGGAGTTAACATAAATCTTTCAATTTTTAACAGAAGGGAAGACATTGAAATAATGAAACTCCTGGGAGTCCATCCAAATTTTATAAGGATTCCCTTCATCATAGAGGGAATAGTACTCTCCATAATATCTGGCGTACTCTCCTCTTTTCTACTCTATAAATCCTATATTGAAATCTCCTCTCTTCTCAACATGGTTCTTCCATTTATAAAGGTAAATTTCTACGATTTAAGAGGATTTAACCCATACATTATGGTAAACACCATTGGACTTCTAACCTCTATTGCTGTATCCTTCTTTATACTGAGGAAATATTTGAAAGAGGTGTATCCATGAATAAAAAGATTCTCCTTCTAATTCTAATCGTCTCTCTTATAATCCCAATCTTTTCAGTACATGGTGAAAAAGGAATCACCGAGGAAAAGAAAATTCTAAATGAGCTCAAAAATACAGTCACAAGAATAAAAAGAAAGTTAAAAGAAACTGAAGAGTATAAAAAAACCATTCTTGGAGAAATTGAAGACATTCAATCTAAAATAAAAGACATAAGTGTTAAGCTTTCAAACCTTGAAAAGGAGATAAGTGATATATCTGAAGAGGTGGAGTTAAGACAGAGCAGGATTGATTTACTTAGAATGAAACTTCAGAGAAAGGAAGAGGAGATAAGCGATAGAATCTTCCTTCTGTATAAAATGCGCATGGAAGAACCGTGGGAGTTATACTTTACAGCAGATTCAATAACTGAACTTCTAAACAGAGTAAACATGCTGAACATTTTAATAAAATTCACAGAGACTGAGCTTGAAAATCTCAAAAAAGAGAAGGAAGAACTCATAAAAGAGAAGGTAGAACTTGAAGAGAGAAAGAGCCTTCTTGAATCAAAGAGAGAGGAGGTTCAGAATCTTAAGGAGAAACTCTCAAAAGAAGAGGAAAAGAGAAATGCTCTCCTTAATGAGCTGGGAGAGAAGGAAGAAGAGTATAAAAAAGAAATAACTATTCTAAAAAAGAAAATAGAGGAAGAGGAAAAAAAGATTCAGGAGATGATTAGAAGAGCAGAGCTTGAAAAAAAACTTCCAGAGGTTGGTAATTTAATCTGGCCTGTGAAGGGACCTGTTGTTTCAAAATATGGCTGGAGAATTCATCCAATATACAGAACAAGAATGTTTCATCACGGAATAGACATAGATGCTAAAACTGGAACACCAATTAAAGCAGCAGCAGATGGAATTGTTATATACAGTGGCTGGCTTGGAGGATATGGAATATGTGTTATGTTAAAACATGGTGGAGATGTTTCTACAGTTTATGGACATTTGCAATACTCCATTGTAAAGATAAATCAATTTGTTAGAAAGGGACAGATTATAGGATATGTCAATAATACAGGGTTATCCACAGGTCCACATCTTCACTTTGAGGTTAGAATTGATGGAAAGACTGTGGATCCACTTAAGTGGTTACCTTAAAGGAAAGGAGAGGATGAGATGAGCAAAAAGTCCATTATTATATTAATCATTATATTTCTATTGTTCTCTGTTTTCAGTTACTTTGTAGGCTTTTACACAGGAAAAGGTCTTTCAAGCCCTATAGAACCATTCTCATCAAGTAAATTTAAACTTCTTACAGAGGTTGCAGAGTACATAGAGGAAAGATTTGTGGATAAGAAGACAGAAATTGATCTCTGCAGGGGTCTCGTAAAATCTTTAGATGATCCCTATTCTGAGTTTTATACTCCAGATGAGTTTGCCTCTTTTCAGGAAGAAACACGCGGTGAGTATGTAGGAATTGGAGTGCTTATAGGTGTTAGAGAGGGAAAAGTAAAGATACTTATGGTGTTTAAGAATTCACCTGCAAAGGAAGTCGGACTTCCTGAAGGCGCATACATTATGGAAGTTGACGGGAAAAATATAAAAGGAATGTCTCTCGATGAAGTTGCAAACCTTGTCAAAGGAAAAGAGGGAACATATGTTGATTTAAAGGTTGAAAAAGACGGTAAACTCTTATCCTTTCACATACAGAGGAGAAAGGTAACTGCTGAATCTGTGATGGTAAAAAGGCTCAATGAAGATATCGGATACATGAAGATAATATTCTTTATACCTTCAACTCCAGGAGAGGTTAAAGAGGCTTTCAATAAACTTAAAGGAATGAAGGGTCTAATTCTTGACTTACGCGGTAATCCAGGAGGATTACTCTCATCAGTGGAGGGAGTGGCTGGCTACTTTATTCCAGAGGGACCGCTTCTTTACATTCAGAGAAAGGATGAAAAGGAAGAGAGAGTCTCAAGAGGACCGGGAATAAAAATTCCGCTTGTTGTACTCATAGATGAGAACACCGCCTCTGCAGCTGAAATACTGTCTGGGGCCATAAAAGATAGAAATGTCGGTACCCTTGTTGGAACAAAAACCTATGGAAAAGGTGTTATTCAGACAATATTCAATCTATCAGATGGATATGGATTAAAGATTACTACCGAGAGATACCTAACTCCAAACATGTATTCGCTTGACAAGAAGGGTATTGAACCAGATATAGAAGTAAAATACACTGATGAAGATT